>JANMSP010000409.1:0-14436 GCA_031389475.1 Pyrinomonadaceae bacterium | reverse complement strand
AGAAAGAAGGCGAGGCGGCCGTCAAATCCTAATTTTCTTTCCGTCTGGAAAGCCTTTAGTATGTATAGATTCATGGAAAACGAAAATGGGAACGCCGTGCAGGAACAAATCGTTCCCGCCGCCGGCAAAAATCTGATCTCGATGCAGAATATCTGGAAGACATACCAGATGGGCGTCGAAGAGCTCCATGCCTTGCGTGATGTTTCGTTTGAAGTCGCTAAAGGCGAATATTTGGCGATCATCGGGCCGTCGGGTTCAGGGAAATCGACGCTGATGAATTTGATCGGCTGTTTGGACTCGCCATCCAAGGGCGAATACTGGATCAACGGCCAGCTTGTTTCGACGATGACCGACGACGAGCTTGCACGAATTCGCAATAAAGAGATCGGTTTCGTCTTTCAAACGTTCAATTTACTCGCACGCGCAACGGCACTTCATAACGTCGAACTTCCGCTGATCTATGCCGGAATGCGTGCCGCTGAACGAAATGAGAAAGCACAGGCGGCTTTGGCGTCTGTTGAACTCGGCGACCGCGTAATGCACCGTCCGAACGAGCTTTCGGGCGGACAGCGCCAGCGAGTAGCAATTGCCCGTGCTCTCGTTAATCATCCCTCGATTCTCCTCGCAGATGAGC
Organism: Pyrinomonadaceae bacterium; assembly: GCA_031389475.1. GTDB lineage: Bacteria > Acidobacteriota > Blastocatellia > Pyrinomonadales > Pyrinomonadaceae > OLB17. The sequence goes on along the minus strand of JANMSP010000409.1, from coordinate 13,802 downwards.
CGACCGGAGCACTCGATTCAAAAACCAGCGTCGAGATCATGGCCCTTTTCGAAAAACTCCACGCCGAAGGCAATACAATTATCGTCGTCACCCACGAACACGACGTCGCCGAACGCGCCCACCGCATCATCACCATCCGCGACGGCCAGATCGAGAAGGACGAGCGGATAAAATAATAAAAATTCAAAACTCTTCATATCCGAGACTTCGACGGCGCCATTCCGGTGCCATTTTTTCGCATTGCGGCAACAATTGGTCGGTACAGCATTCTATCTCGGCAATACCGGTACGTTTACCCAACTAAACCTTTTGACGATTATCGCGTATCATTAAGGTTCGCACTGCATCCAAACCACGATGGATTTAACTGAAACAATCAGGCTTGCCCTATCCGCGATATGGTCTCATAAGCTCCGCTCATTTCTTACATTGTTAGGGATGATCATTGGCGTTGCGGCATTTATGGTGGTGCTTTCTCTGCTTCAGGGATTCAATGCTTATGTGGACGAAAAAATTGCCGGCATCGGGTCGAATTCATTTACGCTGCGACGATTTAATTTCGACGATTTCAAGGATACCGATACGATTGCCGAGGCCCAGAGGCGGAATAAGGAACTATCATTCGACGAGCGTGATTTCATTCGGGACCGCGCTCAGCTGATCGATAAAATAGGCGCTAAAGCCGGAAACACCAGCCGTGAGATCAAACGCGGAAACGATACGCTTAGAGACGTTGGAGTTTCCGGAGCCGAACCGGTCATTGCGGAGATAGATAAGATCGACATTGCTCAGGGACGCTATTTTACCGAGGCCGAAAATAATAATTCCGTGCGAGTAGCATTTATCGGGATGGACGTCGCCACAAAGCTTTTCCCCCAAGGCGATGCGATTGGCGGCGAAATCACAATACAGGGAATTCCCTACAAGATCATTGGAATCCAAACGGCCAAAGGAACGGTGTTCGGTCAACCACAGGACGCTTTCGTGCAGTTGCCGATCAAAACGTTCGGCTCGAATTTCGGCGGACTCCGGAATCAGCGGGCTCCATATTTTGTGATCACGGCTAAACAGAATATACCCACAAGCGACGCGGTGGAAGAGGTTCGCACTCTAATGCGGATAAAGAGGAAGATCCCGTTTGGCGAAAAAGATAATTTCGGGATCTTAACGCCGGATGCGATCGCCAGTTTGAGAGACAATATACTCGGTCCGATATTCTTTGTTGTGATGGTCGTACCATTTATCGCATTAATGGTGGGTGCGATCGTCATCATGAACATTATGCTGGTCGCCGTGACCGAACGAACGAAGGAGATCGGAATTCGCAAAAGCCTGGGCGCCCGCCAGAATGACATTCTGAAACAATTTCTTTTCGAAGCCGCGGCACTATCCGCTCTTGGTGGAACGCTGGGGCTTTTGATCGCAGAGTTGCTTGGTTTTGTAATTACGGCATTCGTCTTCCAGACAAAAATTCCGTGGTGGTCGGCCGTCATCGCAATTGGATTTTCAGCCGTAATTGGAATTTTGGCCGGTTTGTTCCCCGCCTGGAAAGCAGCGAAGCTTGATCCGATCGAAGCTCTGAGGGCCGATTAATTATGTTGAGGTTACTAGGCGGAAGCTTTTACGAAAATTTAAAGATGGCTCTCGACACGTTGCGAGGCAATAAACTCCGATCGTTTTTAACGATTGTCGGGGTTGTGGTCGGCGTTATTACCGTCATGCTGATCTCGTCGATTATAAGCGGAATCAACGTTGCGGTCGAAAAGGAGGTCGAGTCCTTCGGTACGCGCTCTATCTTTCTATATAAGATGGACATCGGTATCCGCACGGGAAACCCAACACGCGAAGAACGGATGCGCAAGGCCCTGACGGTGGATGATGCGGAGGCAATAAGAAACCTTCCGGCGATCGAAGCGGCCGTACCTTTTCTCGACATTTCGAACAATTTTTTTGGTCAGAAAATACTTGTTACGGGCAAAAACGGCAAAACATCTTCCGCGGTAAATCTGCAGGGAACGCTTCCCGATATTGAAAAAACCAGTTCGGAGGTCCTTCTTGACGGGCGTTGGTTTACGCAATCCGAGAGTGATAACAAGACTGACGTTTGCCTGGTGGGATCAACGGTTGTTGAGAGTTATTTCCCTTACGAATCGCCGATCGGACAAACAATTGACGTGGGCGGGCGCGAGTTTCGAATCATCGGAGTACTCGAAAAGCGAGAACAATTGTTCGGCGGCGGAGGCGGAAACAACGATCAGAGTAATATTATTTACATGCCGATAGGTTCGGCTCTCCGCCTGAAACCGTATGCCGACGATCTATTCATCCTTGCGGTTGCTCGCGAAGGTTTGCTCGTGAGGGCAAAAGATGACGTACAGGATCTTTTGAGACAGCGGCGGAAGGTACCTTTTGGCGAAAAGGATAATTTTTCGATGGCCACGGCGGCGAGTATTATCGAGCAATTCCAGGCGATCACTTCGGGTGTTGCTCTCGCGATGATCGTAATATCCTCGATTGGTCTGATGATCGGCGGAATCGGCGTAATGAATATTATGCTCGTTTCGGTTACGGAACGGACGCGTGAAATAGGAATTCGTAAGGCTATCGGTGCCAAGCAAAGCGATATTCTGCTTCAATTTCTAATCGAGGCAGCGACATTGACCGGTTTCGGCGGCTTGGTCGGCTTACTTATCGGGTGGCTTTTGACGCTGCTGATCGCATTGGTTTTCCCGTCATACGTACCCTGGTGGGCGCCGCCGCTTGGTTTCTTCGCCAGCGTTGGGATTGGTATTATATTCGGACTCTTCCCTGCTTGGAAGGCGGCGCGACTCGATCCGATTGAATCGCTGCGTTACGAATAGAAGGTTTTTCGGATCATTCATCTTTCAGAGCCGGGAGCGTGGCGACTGGGTTATTCCTCGCTTGAGGCAAAGAACCCGGTTGCTATCGCTCCCGGTTCTGACTCTTATCTCAATGCTTTAATTAATTAACCGTTCCCGAAAACAATGCGCCAATAACCCTAAATGCGATTCCAACGAGTGCCAGAATCAGAACCAATGCCCAAGCCGATCCCGAAGAGATCCGGTTTGTGATCCGCAACCCGATTGCCGCCAGAATCCATCCCCAGATAAAGAACAGATCAAAAGTTGCGATCAAAGTCGCGAGCACCGGGCTGGCTTTTCCATCCATTAAAAAGCTCGGATTGGCCGTTACCACACCGCGTTGACTAGCGGCAATATCGATCTCGTCAACCGACTTAAAAGCCAAAATGATAAAATTGGCTACCATTGCCACTACTGTCGGCGGCAAAGACGAATAAACCCAAACCGAAAGGCCGTGAAGAAAAGTTCCGGTGCCGCCAAAAGCTTTTGCTCCGAGCCAGTAAACCAAACCGCCGATCAGTAAGAAAATGAAAACCAAAATCGGCATGCCGTATCTTACGCCCGTGCCGATGGTCATTTGCAAATTAACTGCGTCGGATTTCTGGGCGGCGGTCATACCTTGCGTTTGTGGATTTCGGTCCAATTGTTCGGCGGCGAAGCGGCGAACTCCCTCATCACCAACCTTATAATAGAGACCAAAGGCATATGCCGAGACGAGCAAGGCAATAATTACTGAAGCAATTACAAATCGCGGTTTGCGGCGAAGATCTTCGAACGTATTTCCCGGCTCAAAAAAGATGCCGCCGAGCGTAGAGACTTCCGACATTTGCGGCGGATCGGTAACGATTTTTTCGGGCGGCGGCGGAGCTTGCCACTCCGTTTGGTTTTCCGGTTTCATAAATGATTTCTCCTTTTGTAGTTTGGCATTTTCCGGCTATTGCAAACTTCTGCCGAAAGAAATGATGAAAAAATTAGATTCTGCCGATGATACGATATTAGATTGCGGTACGTTTCAGTTTTCTTCAAACGGTGCGGACGCCGTTTCGTACCCATGCACTCGGATGCAGGCGGCAAGGTGTCCGGGTGTAATTTCGCGGAGTTCAGGAACGATTTGCGCGCATTCCTCGATAGCGATCGGGCATCGTGTGCGGAAGCGGCAACCGGATGGCGGATTTATTGGTGTCGGCACGTCACCTTTCAGAATTATGCGGTCGCGCTTATGTTTTGGATCAGGGACTGGGATTGCAGATATAAGAGCTTTTGTGTACGGATGAAGTGGATTTTCGTAAAGTTCCTTCGATTCGGCGATCTCGACGATCTTGCCCAAATACATCACCGCAACACGGTTCGAAATATGTTCGACGACAGCCAGTCCGTGCGAGATAAAAAGATAAGTAAGCCCGAATTCCTGCTGCAGGTCCTGCAAAAGATTAACGACCTGCGCTTGCACCGAGACATCCAGAGCGGAAACCGGTTCATCGCAAATTATCAGTTTTGGATTCAGTGCCAACGCTCGTGCGATTCCAATTCTCTGACGCTGCCCGCCCGAAAATTCATGCGGATAGCGGTGCATGTATTCCGGATCGAGCCCGACCTTTGCGAGCAGATCGGCGACGCGTTCCTTACGCTCTTTCTTATCGCCGACGCCATGAATTTTCAGCGGTTCGGAAACCGTTGACAGAATGCTCATTCGCGGATTCAGGCTGGCGTAAGGGTCTTGGAAAATGATCTGCATCTCGCGCCGGAGCATCTGCATTTCACTGTTCGGCAATCCGATAAGATTTCGCCCCTCGAACAAAATTTCCCCGCTGGTCGGCTCGTGCAAACGCAGCAAGCAGCGGCCGACCGTGGTCTTCCCGCAACCTGATTCGCCCACCAAACCTAGCGTCTCGCCGGAGAGAATATCAAAAGACACATCGTCTACGGCCTGCACAACATCGTCGCTGTTTTCGACCGCGAAATGTTTAACGAGACTGCGAACGCGCACAAGCTGGTTTTTTTGAGTTTTCGTCGCGGTACTTTCCATTTACATTTCTGCCGCCAAAACCTTTTCGCGGGCTATCTCAAACTTATGCGATTCATCGAATAGAACGCAACGCACCTTTATATCTCCCTTTAATTCAAATAATGGAATCGGCCCGCGAACGCAGATGTCCATTCGATGAACGCATCGCGGTGCAAAATGGCAGCCAGGCGGAAGAGCGGTCGGGGTTGGCACAACGCCGTCAATTGTCTGAAGCCGCGATGATTTAGCAAGATCGCGGACAGTAAGTTTCGGAACGGATTGTAAAAGTCCCTGTGTGTAAGGATGTTTCGGCTTTTCGAATAATTCATCGACGCCAGATTCTTCGACGATTTTTCCGGTGTACATTACGCAGACACGGTCAGCGGTTTCCGCGACAACACCGAGGTCGTGCGTGATCAGAAGCACGGAAAGCGAGCGGGTGATACGAAGTTCATTGAGCAATTCGAGAATCTGCGCCTGAATAGTTACGTCCAGCGCGGTCGTCGGCTCATCGGCGATCAGGAGTTCCGGATCGCATGCAAGCGCCATTGCAATCATCACACGCTGCCGCATTCCGCCGGATAATTGGTGCGGATAATCATTTGCACGACGTTCTGGCGCCGGGATCGAGACCTCCCGCATCGCCTCGGTAGCCGCCGCCCACGCTGCTTTTTTATCCAGTTTCCGATGCAGCCTTAAAGCTTCGGCGATCTGCTCGCCAACCGTATAAACCGGATTGAGCGAGGTCATCGGGTCCTGAAAGATCATTGCGATGTCGTTGCCGCGAATCGCCCGCATCCTGTCATCGCTCGCCTTCGTCAACTCTTCGCCCTTAAACTTGATCGAACCGCCTACGATCTTGCCGGGGGCGGAAATCAGTTTCATTATCGAAAGCGCCGTAATCGACTTACCGCAGCCCGATTCGCCTACCAGACCCAGCAATTCGCCTTCGTCAATATAAAAGCTGACATCGTTGACCGATTTCACCAAACCCGATCGGGTGGGAAAATGTGTTTGGAGATTTTTAACTTCTAATAAATGCGTCATTTAATCATCGATTAGATGCTTTCGGCGTGCTTATATGATAACTGGTTTCACAGAATGAGAAGAAATGACTTTGGGCGTGCAACTAATTACGTCGCTATTTCCTCCAATGGATGTTATCATTTTAACAGCAAATAACGGTTTTTCATAGTTTCACTCAAGGAGATTTGCATAGTGAAAAATAGTTCAGCTTTCCTATCCGGCCTTATTTTATCAATCTTTTTCGTTTCTTCCGGCTTCTCGCAAAGCCAGATTGTTTCTAAAACATTGCCCGGTGCCAAACCGTCGGCGGCGGCAAAATCTTCTAAAGTCGTAACCGTCGAGAATATCGAACAGGATATGGCGGAAGCTTTGTCCCTGATCGAAAGCAATCACGTCGTCGGCAAAAAGATCGATTATAACAATGTCGTTAAATCGTCGATCGACGGAATGCTGCACTCGCTGGATCCGCATTCTAACTATTTCGATGCAAAAGAGTTCGAGCAGTTCCGTACCGATCAGAGGTCGCAATATTTCGGTATCGGAGCAACCATCGGCGACCTTAGCGACGAGAAAGGCAATGTCGTAGCAACGTACATCAGAGCGACATTTGACAACGCTCCAGCTCACCGGGCCGGCCTTCGATATGGCGATAAGATCGTGGAAGTCAACGGGACATCCGTACTTGGGAAGCCGTTCTCTGAAGTTCGCGAATTTCTTCGCGGTCCGCGCGGAACCCCGGCGAAGATGGTAGTCGAACGCTACGGCACGGGCAAACGAGAGACGGTCGAGATCATCCGCGATGCAGTTTCACAGCCATCGATCTCCGAATCGTATATGATCCGTCCAGGAGTTGGCTATATCGCCATGACGGGCGGATTCAACCAGACGACCGCCGACGAGTTCAAGCGAGCGATGGTTACGCTTAAAGCGGCGGGAATGAAACAGTTGGTCCTTGATCTTAAAAATAACGGCGGAGGCCTTGTCGGTCAGGCATACCGTGTCGCCAACGCGTTTCTTCCGACCGGCCAGATAGTTTTTACGCAGAAGGGACGGCTGGAAGGAACTAATGAGCCGCCTTATCGAGCAGAAAACCCGAATCCTGAGACTATGCCGGTTGTTGTACTAGTTAACCGCAATTCGGCCTCGGCTTCAGAAATTCTTGCCGGTGCATTGCAGGATCATGACAGGGCTTTGATTGTGGGCGAAACGACCTTCGGTAAGGGCTTAGTTCAGAATCCTTTCCCGCTCGAGTATGGCTCAATGCTTCTCCTTACGATTGCCAAATACGAAACGCCTTCCGGTCGCCAGATTCAAAGGGATTATTCCGACGGCAACCTATACAGTTACTATACAAAAGGCGGTGTCTCAACCGATGACAATCCGTCGATGATCAAACCGACCGGACCGGAGAGCAAGACCGATTCAGGCCGGACGGTCTATAGCGGCGGCGGAATCAACCCGGATGTGGCACTCAAACCGCAAACGATACCGATCGAGCGTGCGCGTTTTCAGCAGAAATTGAGCAATCCCGTGTTTGCGTTTGCCCTTGATCTGGCTTACGGCAGGATTGCCGGTTTCGAAACTTACAAAGTTGACCGGCCCATAGCATTCGATCACGATATTACGGTTAAGGATTTTCCTGTCAATGATAGTGTTTACCAGGCTTTTAGAAGATTTGCGGTCGATAAGTATAAGTTCGTGCCCGCTCAGGTGGATAAGGAGCGTGAATTTGTCGAGCGATCCCTGCGATCCGAATTGGTCACGGCTGCTTATGGTTCGACTACCTCTTTTCAGGTTTTCAATGAATACGACGAAAATTTAATGAAGGCGATTGAACTTATGCCGCAGGCGAAACAGCTTGCTATCGAAGGAGCAAAGGCAAAAGCCAATGCCGTGAACAAGCGAGCGTCGGCTAATAGATAGCGATCCACTCAACAATATATAAAAGGCGTATCGTTTTGAATCGATACGCCTTTTTTGTGTAGTTCGTAGAAACGATCTGAGTAAGTTGATCCTGAATATCACGAATAGGAAAATATAAGTAATGTCGCGGAATCAGTAGGAACTAGAATAGCCAACTCAAAAGATAATAAATTCCGACGCCGGCGCCGGCAAGAATAGCGATTAGCAACAGAATGAGCCCTGCAACGACAAACTTAAATTTCTTATAGCGGTTCTCGTCCGGCGGCGAGAGCTGGTTTTGCGGGAAATACGGGGGTGGTCGGTTCATAATAAGTCCAAAATCTAATGTCCGAAATCCAAAGTGAAGAACTTTGTATTGTTTCAGCGTAGCAATCTAGTGGTTAAACCGCAAATGGCGGCGTTGATCACAGATTTTGCAGCGGCGAAAAATACCCCGGTCGCTACTGCTCGCGGTTCTGACAAATATTATTGACGAACAATTGTTTCGTCCTCATCGCTAGCGATGAGGACGATCGTTTGGTCTTCTTCTTCGTCTTGCGGAACTACCCAGGTTTTATCAAAGTTATCACCTGCCGCCGGATCGAATGTTCGAACTACCAGCGGTTTATTTACCAGTCCCGCAATATCCGCCGATGCATTGACGGCTGTATCATCGGGCACGACCAACCGCTGCGAATCATCGGATAAGGCATGGCCGGCTGAGGCTGGGATAAAAATACCGCGACCTAGCAGCCGATCCATCAACGAAGCTCGAATTTCATAAAGCACGAACGGCGGCGGCCTGACCGTGACAAAGATATTTGCAATCTGTCCGAGCAGGTTCCCGCTCTCGGTGATGAGATTGGTTCCAAACAGTTCCTTCGCGTTCCGCCCCGATGCAAATTCTTCCGGTCCGAGCGGCCTAACCGAATCGTCGATGTTTGCCATTATTGCGTCGTTCCCGAAGCTATAAATTTCGCCGTAGTCGACTTCACCAAGCGATCCGCCGACGGTTGCGACGGTCATTCGCAGAATAACACCATTGACTGGATCGACGAAAACTTCTCGAACTTCGCCGAGTTTATTACCGGTCGCAAGCGACAAAACCGATTTTCCCGATAATGATTTTATCGCCAAAACATCTGTAATTTCATCCATCGTAGCCGCTCCACGTCATATTATCCCGTAAATTAAATTTATCAAATTGATGCTGTAGGGTCGAATCGCCGTAATCCTAACCCGAGATTTATTTGAAAAGGTTTACGAGGGAAAATTGATGCAAAATACATGAGTCCCACTTAATTCGCATTGGTGCCGCATTTGGTGCTGATTATCACGCTTCGCTTCACGATTAAAGTGGTTCTTACTTCGATCAAACTGGTGACGGCTTCGCTAGAATTGCAAGGTCGGCTAATTAAGGCATTCGGCATCAAACTTGCAATGAAATTGAGGGCTAAAACAATGATTGAAACTGGAACACTATTGCAAGGAAGATTTCTGATCGAGGACCGGATCGGCGAGGGCGGAATGGGCGCGGTTTATCTAGCCGTCGATCAGAAATTCGGCAGTCGTGTAGCGGTCAAGGAGACATTTTTCGCGGATGCTGCTTTGGGTGATGCATTCGAACGCGAAGCCCGCTTGCTCAACGGGCTACATCATCCCGTATTTCCGCACGTTTCGGATCATTTTACTGAGAACGGCGGCAGTTTCCTTGTAATGGAGTATATCGAAGGCGAAGATCTTTCGGCAATTCTAAAACGCGGCGAAATATTTGCGGTTCCGGACATTATGCGATGGACGCTTGATCTGCTTGACGGGCTGGACTACCTGCATTCTCAGGAGTCGCCGATCATCCACCGTGACATAAAGCCCAACAACTTAAAGCTAACCTCGCGTGGCAATGTGATTTTGCTCGATTTTGGAATGGCAAAGGAAACCGTGGGTAGTACGCAGGGAATGAAAAGTGTGTTTGGCTACTCGCGAAGGTATTCGCCGCTTGAGCAGATCGAGGGAACTGGGACCGATGTTCGCTCGGACATTTTCTCTCTCGGGGCGACGGTATTTCACTTGCTGACTGGAAAGCCGCCGGTCGATGTTCTGGCGAGAGTCTCTGCAATAGTTGCGGAACAGCCCGATCCCCTTCAATTAACAGAAATCGCGGGGCGCGTAACGCCGGGCGTTGCCGCCATCATACACTCTGCGCTCGCCCTCAATGCGGATCATCGTTTCGAATCGGCAAATGCAATGCGAAACGCTCTTGAACATTCGATTAGATCGGAGCCGGTTTCAAGTGAAGTTCCCTTTGTGACTGATGTTCTGTCGGAAAAAGCTGCTCGGTCGGTAGTTCCAGTGGTTCGCTCCATGCCGGATATTCCGTTGCCGCAGACGCGAGCTTCAGTCGCGGATGTTCTGGATTTTAAGCCAGCACCGACTGTATCGGAGACTCAAAAAACTTTTGCGCCAATTCGTATTAGAAAGCCGCTCGGTTCGAGAGCGGCGTTATGGGTTATGGTTTTTCTAGGATGCCTTGCGGTAGCGGGCTTCGGCGTTTATCGAGCAGGCTCTGCAGACGAGAAGATTGCAGAATCTCCACAGGAAACTGCGACATTAGATTTGATTCTTCCCGAAAATGATGTTGCAGAACCGATTACCGAGCAAACTTCGCAGGAAAGAGATCAAAAGGAGCCGCCCACGATCTTAAAACCGGTGGACGCAGTAGAGAAAATCACTACCCCAAAAAAAGCTGAAGCACCAAAGGTAGCAATTCAGCAGTCGCGAGATGCTGCCACCGAAAATCCCGACCCGCTCGTAAGGGTAAAGCCCTTAGAACGACGGCCTAAAGATGCTCCGGTCCGTCGGTCTACCCGAGCCGCAGAGCGTCAATCTTCAGTTTCGGATATCGAATCCATCCTCACGGGCGTACCGAATGAAGATGATCTTCGATGGGAGGCTGAACAGCGGCAGCGTCGCCGAATGCGGCGTACCCAACGAGAAAACCGCCGCTATCCGCCGCCATTCTGATGCATCGCGATTTAACGGATTACCCGAACATCCCGTTCGCTGGATATTCGCCAGCCGTCGTTTGTCCGCCGCCACCGTAATTCCTGAATAACGATCCCGCTTTTTATCTTTTTCCGGGCTTCGACCTTATAGGCCTTCCGAAATCGCATTACAGCCGTGGCTCCGCTGTCTTGAAATACGATTTCGGGCTCCTCCGCACGAATATCGATTAGGTTCGCAGACGCAAAGGCCTGGTTCTTTTCGCGCCGCACTGCAGAACGTGGCGAATTTCTCGTAAGGTAGAATGCCTCGAGTTGCGGCATATAAAATTCCATCTGGCGATCGATGTCCCGCTTATTGGTCGCGGCGATCCAGTCATCGAGGGCAGTGCGAAGCGTATCCGCAATGTCGTTTTCCTGCTGCCGCGGCCTGACGGCACCGGAGCCATTTGGCGAAGGTTTTGGTGATTGCGGGTTTTCAGCAAGCCTTCTACTGTCGTAAATATCCCACTGCACAGAATCCGTTATTTTGTCATAAACCGTTCGGATTACAACGGGATTCGCGAGCTGATCGGCGTAGATGCTTCGTGTTACCCGCAGACGCCGGCCTTGATCGAATGATTGAAATGTGACATTGATCCGATCTTCAGTTTTTCCATTCGACGTGAACGTTAGCGTATCACTTGCGAGTTCGACTCGGGCACTTATCAGATCGCCCCTTCTCGTTCGCTCTTCCCGCGTCTTTCCGTCCGCGATAAATGTGGACTTCGCAGCCCTCGATGATGCGATGTTTACCCGGTTGCCTTTGCAGTCTAAAGCGAGCATATCGGGCGGTGTAAGGCGAACCGAAAGATCAAAGAAAAAACGTTGCTGTTCCCCGAACGGAACTCCGCTCACGGCATTTTCGACAGTGGAATAAAGCTGATCGCTATCCCGAACGTTGATCCGGTAAGTTCCGGCCAGATTGCATCGGCTAATTGCCTGAGCGCTGATGCTGAAATTGAGCAGCAGTAGGATTACGACGGTAACGACGATGTGCGAACTTCTCATTTTTCTACCCCTTGTTTGCGGCCCTAATTTCTTTTGCTTGATCGAATGCAAAAATGGCGGCGAGTCCTTTCGAATTTTAGCCGGCAGCTAAGGTCTTCACTTCGGCTTCCAAGATATCTTGCAGCGAGTACTTTACTACTTTAGTGATTGACGGCTAACATTTCAATACCTATTTTTCTGTGCGGGAAAGCAAAACTCTTCAGATATAAAATCTAATGATCCGCTTCTTAAAAGTGCAAATACTGATTTCGCTGCCGATCGATATGTATGGCGGCGAATTTAGCGGATAAAATATGCAATAATGCTCTTAGATTTTCTATTTCAACCACAAGGAACTATTATGAATCGCATTTTCTTTGCATTGATGTTGGCTAGTTTCGCGTTTATCGGCATCCGCGCTCAGGCTCCGTTTTCTTTTGACGAGATGCTGAATCTCAAGCGTGTCGGCGATCCGAGGCTTTCGCCGGACGGGAAAACGGTTGCGTTTACGATCGGCGTTGTGAATAAAGCGGAGAATCGCACGCTCACGCAGATTTACCGGATCAATCCCGACGGAACCGATTTGAAGCAATTGACGAACGCGGCGAGTTCTAGTAGCAGCCCGCGTTGGTCGCCGGATGGAAAACATATCGCCTTCACCACCGGCGGACAGATCTGGGTGATGGAAGAGGACGGCGATGACAAGGAAAAGGTGACGGCGATCTCGAGCGGTGCGGGAAATCCGGTGTGGTCGCCAGACGGAAAGTGGATCGCGTTTAGTTCTGAAGTCTATCCGGAATGCACAACCGACGCGTGCAACAAAGCGGAGGACGAGCGTGTCGAAACGAGCAAGGTAAAGGCAAAGGTCACCGACCGCCTGCTTTTCAAACACTGGGACGAATGGCGAAACCGCAAGCGTTCTCACGTTTTTGTCGTCGCGAGAGACGGCGGAATTGCCCGCGATCTGACGCCTGGTGATTTTGATTCTCCTCCCTATGGAGCTTCGACCGGCACTGATTATGCCTTTTCGCCCGATGGCCGTGAGATCGTTTATTTACGTAATCCCGACAAGGTCGAAGCGATCTCAACGAACAGTGACATATATGTTCTGCCCTTGAGCGGCGGAACTGCAAAAAATATTACGGTAACCAACGGAGGTTACGAAGCCTCTCCGGTTTATACATCGGAAGGCAAATACATTTTATACCGTTCGCAGGCGACACCGAAATTCGAGGCCGACCGCTGGCGGGTTATGCGTTACAACCGTTCGACGGGCGAAACGGTGGAATTGACCCGTGGATTCGATCAGCAGGTCGATGACATGACGGTTTCGCCGGACGGCAAGATGATTTATTTCGCCGCCGGAACAAAGGGCCGTTCGCCGATATACAGCTTGCCGGTCGAGCCGGATTTTCGGCTTCGGATCGCGACTCATGTCAAACAAATTGTCGGCGGAGTTTCGGCGGGCAGCCTGAATGTTTCGCGGGGCGGACTGCTGATTTTTTCATCGAGTTCGATGACATCGCCGGCCGGGATAATGCGTGTTTCGACCAATGGCAGCGGGCTGGCGGCCGTAACGGCGGCGAATTCGCAGCTTAATTTGGCGAAGGCTGAAGAGATCGAATGGCGCGGAGCAGTGCAATCGCAGGTGCATGGATTTATCGTGAAGCCGGCGAATTTCGACGCATCCAGAAAATATCCGATGATCGTGCTTATCCACGGCGGACCGCAAGGTGCTTGGAGCGATAATTGGGGTTATCGCTGGAATCCGCAGATTTTCGCGAACGCGGGATACGTGGTTTTCATGCCCAATCCGCGCGGCTCGACCGGTTACGGGCAAAAATTTGTCAACGAGATTTCGGCGGATTGGGGCGGCAAAGCTTTTATTGATATAAAAAACGGCGTGGCTGAAGTGTTGAGGAAAAATCCGTCAATTGACAAAACCAGAATCGGCGCGGC
>JANMSP010000313.1:0-15239 GCA_031389475.1 Pyrinomonadaceae bacterium | reverse complement strand
TATTTAAGGAAGAGGGAATTCCTGAAAATGTTGCATGGCTGGGCCAGGTAGAAAGTGCATGGAAACCGACGGCGATGTCTTGGGCGGCGGCTTCCGGCCTTTGGCAATTTATTCCCGGAACTGGTGCCCGCTATGGTCTTAAACGTACGGCGCACGTTGACGAACGAAATAGTTTTGACGAAGCCACCCGCGCTTCCGCACGGTATTTGAAGTTTCTCTTCAACCGCTACGGTAATTGGGAACTCGCGATGGCTGGCTACAATTGCGGTGAAGGCAACGTCGACAAAGCGATCCGCCGTGCCGGAGTAAAGGATTTTTGGGCCGCCTATCCATATTTGCCGAAGGAAACCCGCAACTACGTTCCAAACATTTTGGCAACCATCTTGATCGCTAATAGTCCGGCGCAATACGGTTTCGGCCACGTCCGCCCGGCACCTACTCTGCAATACGACCGCGTCCGCGTTCCAGCTTCGACCAACCTGAGTTTACTGGCACAGGCATCGGATACCAGCGTTCAGTACATTCGCTACCTGAATCCGCATCTCCGCAACAACGTGACTCCGCCGGAGCCTTATGTGATTAACGTCCCGGCCGGCAAATCGAACGAGATCGTTGCGGTTTTCCGTCGCGTTCCTGCTTCGAAGATCAATAATACAAACCTTGCGAATTCAGTTCAGGGCGAATCATGGCAGACGATTTCCAATCGCACCGGCGTAGGAGTCGCAGAATTGATGTCGGCGAATCCGGGAATGAATTCTCCGAAAGGAAAGGTTTTTGTGCCGGTCAGCGGCAACAAGATAAATACCATCGCTTACTCAAGGCCGGCAACACCGAATTCAGCGGCGCCCGGGATCTCTGCCCGTATTGTTAAAGCCCAAGCCGGTGATACGGTCACAAAGCTGGCAGCTCGCATCGGAGCTAACCCCACGGATGTCGCTAAATACAATGGCTTGCTTCCAAATTCTGTTTTAGGAGCCGGACGCGAGATTAAGATACCCGCCAACTAACCGGCTGAATCAATCATAAAAGGCTGTTTGGTGAAGCCAAGTTCGATATTCGGGCTTGGCTTTTATTATTGTGTGCGCGATCATTTCTTCAATGAAAATTTGGATCTCGAAAAACTCGGAGGTGTCCGTAAGCGAGCAATTAGTCGAGCAAATCACGCTCGGCATTGTGAGCCAAGATTTGACGACCGGCGAAAAACTTCCCAGCAGTCGTGAAATCGCCCGGCGGTTTCAAATCCATCAAAACACGGTTATTGCTGCCTATCGCCGCCTTGCCGGGCAAGGTCTGGTTGAATTCAAAAAGGGAAGCGGAGTATATGTCGGAGTTTCCAGCAAAAACAACAGCAAACCAAACACCCTCGGATCGATCATCGACCGTTTTATTTTAGAAGCATCCACCGCGGGCTTCACCTTATCCGAGATTTCCGGCCATTTGCAGCCGCGGCTTATTGCCAAAAAACCTGTAAGTTTCCTTTTGGTCGAATCCAATATCGAAGTTCAAAAAATTCTGCTGGAAGAAATAGAATCAGCCACGGAATGCCTCACAGAGGGAATTTCTTTCGAAGATTTTTCGGTGTATAGCCGACACGGAGATTGCCAAATCCTCGCCATGTACGGAGAAAAGCATAAGATAGAAAATGTTTTGCCGACAGACCAACACTGTATCTATCTGAGAGCGAACTCTGTCCCGGCTTCGATGTCCGGGCGGCCCAGGCCATTGAACAATGATTTGACCGCGGTCGTATCAGGTTGGGAAAGGTTTATTACCCTTGCAAAACTGTTCCTGTTGGCGGCGGCGATCGATGCGGACACGATCATTACACGATCGCCCGATATTCCGAATTGGCGGAATGGTTTGCAGAATGCATCGCTTATAATTTGCGATTCTCTCACAGCCAAACAATTTCCAAATGATTCCCGCATACGTATTTTTCCTTTGATCTCCGACGCTTCATTGAGGGAATTGAATTTATCAAATCGCTCTTAGTTTTATTTTCTACGCAAATGTGACAGTTGAGAAAAGTGTCACTCTACAGAATAAGAATTCATACTTATACTTTAAGCTGAATTTGCCGGCTTTTTCCGCCCAACCTTCGATACAAAGCGCGGTCATTCAAAGCGAGAAGAGCAAGATAAATATGAAAAAAATAAAATATAGAATTGTCGTGATGATTATAGCTGGAGTATGTGCTACAGCTAACGCTCAGAACAGCGATTGGCAGAAATTGCAGCGTGTTTCAGTTAATACCACTCTGATTGTTGAGAGAAAAACCGGTGAAAGAATCGGAGGCTATTTAGTTTCGGTTGGCAATCGAGAGATGAAATTGAAAAGTAAAAAAGGCGAAATTAGATTTGAAAGGGATTCTATTAAGCGTGTTTATGAAGGTATTGAAAAACGTAAAGTTCCCCTTTGGGGAAGAATAGTTGTTGGAGTCGTAACATTTTCGGCTATTGCGGCAGGCTCATTTGCAATTTTACGCCCGGATGAATTATCCGATGACATAAATTACCGTGATTTAATTGGTATGGTTGCGGCCACTGCCGGAACGGCTATTACCATCAAACAATTAAGAAAGTTAAAAACCCTTAAAAAAGGCGATTTACTTTATCAAGAATAATAATTACGATAAGTTGCGAATTTTGTAGCATTATAATGCATTTCAAATAGGCACGTCTATTGCAGAAGTTCAAGTTAGAAGGAGTAACACAGTTATGCAGGACGTACAAAATTTACCAAATCCGGATGTCAATTCAGTCGATTATGGAAATCCTGATCATGAACAAGATCCGCGCGATATACAAGATTTGCCGGACGGAGATGTCGAAGGCCAGCCGATTCCGGTCCCGCCGGGAGAAGACGTCCCATATCCAGTGGGAGATCCGCCTATGGAAGGCGATGTGCCGCTTGGAGATGTCGATGACAGCACGGAGCAAATCGCTAATGGCTAGTTCAACGGGCAGAAACTCGACGGTTGCGGACCGTGCACCCTTTGACCGTCGCGTTTCTGCCCAAATGTTACGATCTTATAATTAATCCCTGACCGGTCGGAAGCGAGACAATTTTATGGCCCTTAGCGTTCGCTGCTTTGTCCATAGCATATTTCTGTTCGCGATAGCCCTGGTAAGCGTAATCGTCGAGAAGCACGAATGCTCCGTTAACCAATCGATCCCATAAATACTCGAACGCGGAGACCTCGGGCGGTGCACAGTTCATATCGAGGTGTAAATAGGCAATTTGTTTCGCTTTTATTCCTGGCAATGTATCGGGTATCGAGCCTTTGATAATCTTTAGATTATTCCATTCTGCAAAATTCTCTTCTACCGAATCAACACCGCTTACATAATGGCCGGTTGCTAAATTCGTTTCGTTGTTGACGAGTGTGCCGGAATCGATTTCCGTTGCGCTTACATAGCGTTCATCGAGACCGGTGAAAGTGTCCAGTAGATAGAAAATTTTGCCGGTTTTGTCCCAATCCAAATATTGCATAATTGCCGAACTCAGGAACCCCCGGTTTACTCCGCACTCCACGAAATCGCCATCGAGTTTGCTCGCCGAATATGCAGCCCATAATCCGACATGGACACGCCAATGCCAGTCCAAATCTCCGGCCGCCTGCACGCCGCGAGCGTAAGCTGCAATAAATGCCGGATCACGCATGAAGTCGTGATTATGAACGCTTCGCAGGCCGTCGCGGTCGTAAAGATGTTCTACACCGTTAGATTTTTTGATCGTATATCCGGTTGTTTCGATCAATTTTTTTAGGTTTGTTTTAAGGCTCATGGAATCGCCGATATAGTGCACATCGATATTACAATAAATATCCGCGGTTCTCACGGATCGGTAGCGGGATCGAAAGTGACTAGAAGTCCAGTTGCCACCGCTCTCAGTACTGACAGGAATCGAAATCAATTTTCTGCTTGACAATTAATTCAATTTGTAACTATAATGGTTACAGTTATGGCGGCTAACAGTCAATTTTCGATGGCGGTACATGTTTTAACGATGCTCGCGTCATCCGGCGAAGAGAAGATGAAGTCGGATTGTGTCGCGGCTAGCGTTAATACGAATCCCGTCGTCATACGGCGATTGCTGGGGCAATTGAACCAGGCAAACCTCGTGATCTCGCAGACCGGGGCGGCCGGCGGGACGCGGCTTGCCAAATGTCCGAAGGAAATAAACTTGGGCGACATCTATAAAGCGGTCGAGTGCGGCGAGGTTTTTGCGCTTCACGCAAAATCGCCGAATCAGGATTGTCCGATAGGAAAAAATATCGAAGCCGTACTGTGCAATCTTCAAAAAGAGATTGATAAAACAGTCGGCGAAAAGTTATCGCAATACACGCTGCAAAGCGTGATTGAGATGGTCGAACAGGGGCGGGTTTAATTTTTTTTGATTTGATTTGTATCAAGATAAGTTACAAAAGTGTTAACAAGGGAGCAAGAAATGGAAGCAACAGCAACAAAAAGTGAATCGATTTTAGAAAGGTTGAATTGGCGTTATGCTGTTAAGAAATTTGACGCTGCAAGAAAGGTTTCAGAAGCGGACTGGGCAATCCTCGAAGAGTCGCTGTCACTGGCCCCGTCGAGCTATGGAATTCAGCCGTATAAATTTGTTGTCATTACCGACCCGGCAACTCGCCAGAAACTAAAACCGGCGGCTTATGGGCAAACGCAGATTACCGACGCTTCGCATCTGGTAGTTGTAGCTTACAAGAAGAATTTGACTGATGCCGACATTGAGCATTTTGTAGACAGAATCGTAGCGGTTCGCGGGCAGGAACGCGAAACTCTCGCTCAATACGAAACGGAGATGAAAGGCGCGGCAAAACGTGCGGAAGATGGTGGTTATATCGAGACATGGAATTCGCGGCAGGCGTATATCGCTCTAGGGTTTCTACTCGAAACGGCAGCTATGCTGGGTATAGACGCGACACCGATGGAAGGTTTCGATCCGGCTCAGTTTAACGAGATTCTCGGTTTGACGGATTATTCGGCGGTAGTGCTCGTTGCGGTCGGCTATCGCGATGCGGAAAACGACTGGCTAGCACCGCTGCCGAAAGTTCGCAAACCGCAGGATGAACTGATCGTCAGAATTTGAAGATTTGTAAGGCAGAAGCCTGACCGTAAGGAAGGGCTCTTAGGTAGAATATTAAGCCCTTCCTTACGGTCGGGCTTCTGCTTACGAAGAACTACAAGGAGGGAATATGAGCACTTATTTGGCACTTTGGGCACCGAGGTTTTTGGAGTTATTCAAGACACTAACAAGGGTTATGGGGCTTTAAGGATAGAATGATGAAAGAATATGTTGAAAAAGCGATAACATTCGTCGAGTACAGGAAGCTGATTGACGATCTGTTGCAGGACGGCAAAACGACCGGGCCGACACAATCGGAAGCGATGTTCAGCTACGGAAAATTGAACCGGCAGCGTATGCATCGACTGGAAAAAACGGTTGAATTGACTTCTGATTTGAAAATCGCCGCAAAAGATGTCGATCGAAAGATGGTTTGGCTGATAATAACAGAGGGCTGGTGCGGCGACGCAGCGCAAAATCTACCGGTAATTGAGAAAATTGCGCGTGAAAGTATTAATATCGAAACACGGTATTTACTGCGTGACGAAAATCTAGATCTAATCGACCGCTACCTGACTGACGGCGGGCGGGCGATACCGAAGCTGATAGCCCTCGATACGGAAACGCTGGAAGTTCTCGGAACCTGGGGAGCGAGGCCCACCGCTGCTCAGGAACTTTATGGTGAGATGAAGAACCAGGGCCTCGCAAAGTCTCTGATTATGGAAAATTTGCAGCGTTGGTACAATGCCGATAAAAATCAGGCCATTCAGGCTGAATTTGAAATACTTTTATCGCAGTGGAGCGAGAAGGCGGAAGCGGCAACGGTTTAACAAAATGTTCTGAGTTCAAGCTTCAGCTTGTCTTACCGTTTATGCTTAAGACAAGCTGAAGTTTGAACTCAGAACATAGAGAAAACAGGCAATCAGGAGAAAAACTTATGAAAATAATAACTTTAAGCATTTTGTCACTATCCATATTTTTGACTGCGTGCGAAGATCCGGCCGCAAATAAGCCCAAAGCGATTACCGCTACTCCGACCACAAACACGGTCTCAAACTCACAGACGGGCAGCGCAGAGCAGACGAAAGGTGAAGCACTTGAGCTAACACCGGAAAATTCGAAAGTTCTATTTATCGGTTCGAAAGTGACTGGCAAGCATGACGGCGGATTTAATAAATTCACCGGCACGATCAATTTGGTCAACGGCAAGCCGGAAGAAAGCAAAGTTTCAGTAGAAATCGACGCGGCCTCGGTATTTACTGACGCCGATGGTTTGACTACGCACCTGCAGGAAAGCGATTTTTTCGAAGTTTCAAAATATCCGAAAGCATCATTTAGATCGACTAATATTGTTCCCGATGCAGCTAAAAGAGCAGACAGTTACACGGTCACCGGAGATCTGGAGCTTCGCGGGCAGAAGAAAGCAGTTACTTTTCCAGCGACGATTAAGGTCAGTACCGCCGATGTCGCGGTGAATGCCGATTTTTCGATAAACCGGAGAGATTTCGGCATTGTTTACGCCGGAAAAGCGGATGATCTGATTCGCGACGATGTTGTCATCAAACTGGATCTCAAGGCGCCGCGAAAACCTTAAAGGCTTACACGCTGAAAGCGGAGCTTTCGATCTACCTGTCTTCGAAACGTTCCGGCCTTCTGCGTGTTCCACCCGTTCTGCCTGTGTCAATTTGAAACAGGCGGAACTTGTGAAACGATTGTAGAGAATATGAAAGCTTACGAACTGCAGCAATTTGGGATTGAGAATCTAGTGATGGCCGAGCGTGAGACGCCGGCGCCAAAACCTTTGGAAGTTTTGGTAAAATTTCACGCCGCTTCGCTGAATTATCGCGATTTGATGATCGTAAGGGGCGTCTACAATCCGCGAATAAAGTTGCCCGCGATACCTTTTTCCGACGGAGCTGGTGAAGTCGTCGCGATTGGCGAAGCGGTTACGAAATGGAAAACCGGCGACCGCGTTTGTCCTATATTCATGCAAGGTTGGCAAGACGGTGAAATTTCGACTGAGAAATCGAAAACCGCACTTGGCGGAGGTGCCGAATGGAATGGTGTGCTGCGCGAATTTGGTGTGTTTAGTGAAGAAAGTCTGGTGAGGATTCCCAATGGCCTCTCTGATGAAGAGGCGGCGACTCTGCCGTGCGCGGCCGTCACAGCTTGGAACGCTCTCGTCGTTTCAGGGAATTTGAAGGCGGGAGACACGGTGTTGACGCTCGGAACCGGCGGCGTTTCGGTTTTTGCGATCCAGATCGCTAAGATGTTTGGAGCTAAGGTTATCTCAACATCGAGTAGCGACGAGAAGCTGGCGAAGGCCGGAGAGCTCGGTGCCGATGAAACGATCAATTACAGGCAACGCGATGATTGGGATAAAGCGGTTATGGAAATTACCGGAAAACGTGGCGTCGATCATGTGGTCGAGGTTGGCGGCTCCGGTACGATGGCGAGATCGGTAAATGCCGTTAAGAATGGTGGGCATATAGCAGTAATCGGAGTTTTGACGTCAGGCGGCGACTTTAATCCTACGTCGCTGTTGATGAAGGCGGTAAGAATGCAGGGAATTTATGTCGGCTCTCGAGCGATGTTCGAGAACCTGAATAGTGCAATCGAATTGAATGGAACCAGGCCGATGATAGATAAGGTCTTTCAATTCAGCGAGGTCCGCAACGCTTTTAAGTATATGGAAAGCGGTTCGCATTTCGGGAAGATCGTGATTTCAATCGGCTGATCGACGGGATCGAAGAGATACTAAATAAAAGGAAAGATTATGACTAATAAACTGTACGAAATTCCGGTCCTTCGAATGGACGGGACGGAAACCACGTTGGCTGAGTTCAAAGGCAAAGCACTTTTAATCGTAAATGTTGCTTCGAAGTGCGGTTTGACGCCTCAATACGAAGGTCTTGAAAAACTCTATAAGGAGTACAAAGATCAGGGTCTTGAAGTTCTCGGGTTTCCGGCGAACAATTTTCTCGCTCAGGAACCCGGCACGAACGAAGAGATTCAGGAATTCTGCCAGGTCAATTATGACGTTTCGTTCCCGCTTTACCAGAAAATTTCGGTGAAGGGCGACGATCAGCATCTTCTCTACAATTATCTGACAGAACAAAAAAACGAGGCCGATATTACGAACGGCGATGAATTCGAAGAAAAACTCGAGGGCTTTGGCCAATCTCGGACAGATTCGGGCGACGTACTTTGGAACTTTGAGAAATTTCTGATCGGTAAAGACGGGACGGTTGCCGCCCGAATTTCACCTGATGTGACAGCCGAAGATCCTCAGGTTCGGGAAAAAATTAAATCGGAATTGGCTAAATAGAGGTATCAAAAGATGAAAGCTATCAGACTTCATGAATTTGGCGGAACCGAAAAGCTGCGGCTTGATGAGATCGAAAAACCTATTGCGGCAGCCGATGAGGTTTTGATCGAAGTTGCGGCGTCCGGTATAAATTTTGCCGATACGATGCTGCGGCAGAATAAATACCTTTTTACACCCCAACTGCCGTTTGTAATCGGTTTCGAAGTAGCGGGGACGATTGAAAGTATCGGTTCAAATGTCAGCAATTTGAAGATCGGCCAGCGTGTACTTGCAACGATTCACGGCGGCGGTTACGCGGAGTATGCGGTTGCGAATGCCCAGACGGTCGTGCCGATCCCCGACGATCTCGAGTTTGGAGCCGCAACGGCATTGCTCGTGCAGGGATTGACTGCGCTCGGATTGCTTGTCGATCTGCGGCCCGGTATGACGATCCTGATCCACGCGGCTGCCGGCGGCGTGGGCACGCTGCTCGTGCAGATCGCTAAGCTACGCGGGGCCAAAGTTATCGGCACGGCGTCGAATGAAGAAAAGCTCCAGAAGGTAGTCGCTCTCGGTGCCGATCACGCGATAAATTACACCGAAGCTGATTGGACCGATCAAATCCTGGAAGTGACCGCGAATAAGGGAGCGGACGTAATCGTAGAAATGGTCGGCGGCGATATAGGTCGAGCGAATTTTAAGGTGCTCGCGATTGGCGGCACGATGCATGTTTACGGTGCGGCAAGCGGTGAAGATTTTCAGATATCGGCGATGACTCTTTTGTTTAAGGGTCAGTCGGTCAATGGCTATAATCTCAATCTGGAAAAGCCGGAAAATATGTATAATTTCACTGGGGAACTTATGAAGCTGATTTCGGAGAAGAGTTTGAAGATTGAAGTCACCGAATTTCCGCTCGAAAATGCCGCACAGGCGCACGAGGCGCTCGAAGGAAGAAAAACCACCGGCAAAGTGATCTTAACGCACAACACGAGGCAGTAAATGAGCAGGCTTTCCAACATTCCGTTATCCGTATTAGATCTTTCGCCGATCGTCGAAGGCGAGACGGCGGCTGATGCGTTCCGAAACACGCTCGATCTTGCACGGACCGCCGAGAAACTTGGCTATAACCGTTTCTGGGTAGCCGAGCATCACAATATGCCGGGCATCGCGAGCGCTGCTACCTCCGTCGTTATCGGTTATGTCGCGGCCGGAACATCGACGATCCGCGTCGGAGCCGGCGGAATTATGCTGCCGAACCACGCTCCGCTGGTGATTGCGGAACAATTCGGAACCTTGGAATCCTTGTATCCGGGCCGCATCGATCTCGGATTGGGCCGGGCACCCGGCAGCGATCGTGTAACCGCTCACGCATTGCGGAGAACTTTGTTAAAAGACGGCGATGATTTCCCGGAATTACTGACTGAGCTAAAATTCTTTTTTGGCAAGCCCGTGGCCGGACAAAAGGTGCAGGCCGTTCCCGGCGGCGGATTGAATGTGCCTATCTGGCTCCTCGGTTCGAGCGGATTCAGCGCACAGCTTGCCGGACAATTAGGAATGCCGTTCAGTTTCGCGGCGCACTTTTCGCCGGAAAATACGCTGCCCGCTCTTGAGCTTTACCGGCGGAATTTCCTGCCGTCTGAGAACCTTGAGAAACCTTACGCGATGGTCGCCTTGAATGTATTTGCCGCCGAAACGAATGAAGAAGCACAGCGGCTGGCGACATCGCAGCATCAGTCGTTTCTTAATTTGATTCGAGGAGTGCCGGGCAAAATCCAGCCTCCGGTCGACGATATGAATAAGATCTGGACGCCCCAGGAAAAGGCTATGGTTGATGCTCGGTTGGGCGGTTCGGTAATCGGTGATCCGCAATCGGTAAAAGCGGGCCTCGAAAAATTCGTCGAGCAAACCGAGGCAGACGAACTTATGATAAACGGAATGTTTTACGATCATAAGGACCGGCTCAGATCCTATGAGATCGTTGCGGGTGTCTGGAAGGCGAGTTCCCCGGCCGCACTTGCACAAAATAATTAAGAGCGAGGAAATATGAAATATAGAAAGCTCGGAAAATCGGATCTGGAAGTGTCGGCGATAGGGCTCGGCTGCATGGGAATGAGCTTCGCATATGGCGAAGCAGATGAAACGGAATCGCTTGCGGTATTTGACCGAGCCGTTGAACTCGGCGTAAATTTTCTCGATACGGCTGATATGTACGGGCCTTATACGAACGAGGAACTTGTCGGCAAAGCACTGAAGGGAAGGCGGGACAAGTTCGTTCTGGCGACAAAATACGGGATTGTTCTCGATCCGGCGAATCCGGCGAACCGGAGCATTAACGGCCGCCCCGAATACGTGAGGCCGGCCGCCGAAGCGAGTCTGCGGCGTCTGTCAGTGGACGAGATCGATCTTTATTACCTCCACCGAGTTGACCCTGACACACCGATCGAGGAAACGGTCGGGGCGATGGCAAGGTTGGTCGAGGAGGGAAAGATCCGGCATATCGGCTTGTCGGAGGCGTCGGCGGATACATTAAAAAGAGCCAGTAGCGTCCATCAGATTACGGCCCTGCAGAGCGAATATTCGCTTTGGACGCGCGACGTCGAGGACAACGGAGTTCTGGAAACTTGCCGCGAATTTGGAATAGGCTTTGTCGCGTACTCGCCGTTGGGACGCGGATTCCTGTCGGGTGAGATCAAACGTTTTGAAGACCTTGAAGAAGATGATTGGCGCCGGTCGAATCCGCGTTTTCAAGGCGAAAATTTTGAAAAAAATCTTAAGCTGGTCGAGAAAATAAAGGAAATCGCAGACGAGAAGGGAATAACGGCATCACAGCTTGCACTTGCATGGGACCTCGCACAGGGCGACGACATTATTCCGATACCGGGAACGAAACGCCGCAAGTACTTGGAGCAAAATGCGGCGGCCGTAAATGTCAAATTAAATTCGGACGAACTCGAGCAAATCGATGATGTTTTCCCGCGAGATGCGGCGGCGGGTTTACGGTACCCGGAGGCGATGATGAGTAGTGTAAACGCATAGTAAACGCCGATGGAAGAATATTTGAGGCCAACTGAATTTCTGGATTTCGACGACAAAACCGTTGCGCGTTTCGTAGCGGTCAATACCGTCGGTGCAGTGACCGATACGGAGAAGGCCGTCGCACTCTATTATGCAATACGTGACGGGTTTCAATATGATCCGTACGTTCTCGACCTTAGGAAAGAAGGTTTGCAGGCGAGCAAGTTATTGACAAAAACGCGAGGATACTGCGTTGAGAAAGCCGTTTTGCTTGCCGCATGCGCCCGGGCCGTTGGGATTCCAAGCCGGCTCAGTTTTTATATCGTTCGCAACCATATTGCTACGGGCCGGCTGGAAAAGATTTTGAAGACAGACTACCTGGTTTTTCATGGTGCGGCCGAGATCTATTTGGAAGAAAAATGGCTGAAAACAACGCCTGCCTTTGATAAGAGACTTTGCGATTTTCTCGGCGTCGAACCGCTGGAATTTGATGGGACGGCGGATTCTATATTCCAGGAATACGATAAGTCGGGCAAAGCTTTTATGGAGTACGTTCATGATTACGGCAACTTCGACGATCTGCCCTATGAGCAATGCCTTAGTGAATTGAAGATTCATTATCCGCATATTTTCGAGAACGGCGAGTATACGAAAGGTGATTTGATATACGATTTTAGAATTTGATTGGCGGATTTGTCAGCTACCGCTTTCGGTACTGACCCGAGACGTGTGGGAATAAATTAAAATAAAAAAGGGGAAGGTAGTTATGGCAAAGAGAAGTGCAAAAGCAAATTGGGAAGGTGGTTTAACCGATGGAAAAGGAACAATGGTTCTGGGAAGCGGTGCTTTTGAGGGAAAGTTTTCTTTCAATACCAGAATGGGCGATGAGCCGGGAACCAATCCGGAAGAATTGATCGGGGCAGCTCTCGCGGGCTGTTATACAATGGCCCTTTCCGCGACGCTTGAGAAGGAAGGGCACAAGGCGACACGTATAGATACGGATGCTAAAGTAGAATTTGGGAAGGACGATGCGGGATTTGCGATCAAATTTATCGATTTGGAAACGACGGCAAGTGTCGAAGGCTTGAATGACTCAGAATTTCAGCGTATTGCCGAAGATGTAAAAAAGACCTGCCCAGTGAGCAAGGCTCTATCTGCCGTGCCGATCAATCTAAAGGCAAATTTGGCAAATGCTTAGTCGGGCGGTAATATATAGTTAAATCTTAGCGAGGAAGTTTGGAAGACTTCGCTTGAGCAATGATCTCGTACTTAAAGGAGTTAATATGGCAAATTTTGCTAAAGAAGTGACGGACACGGATTTTGAGAAGGACGTTTTGGGTTCTGAACACCCAGTATTAGTGGATTTCTGGGCCGAATGGTGCGGCCCTTGCAGGATGATCGCTCCAGCGGTCGAAGCGGTAGCTGAAGAATATACCGGGAAGGCGAGTTTCTATAAAATGAATGTGGATGAAAATCAGAATGTACCGCAGCGTTTCGGAATTCGCGGAATTCCAACCTTGATTCTCTTCAAGGGCGGGCAGGAACAAGAGCGTATCGTCGGAGCCGTTTCGCGGGATGCGATAGCAAAGGTAGTCGCGAAATACGTTGAGCCTGCGACGGTCTAGTGTTTAATTATTGGTTTTAGAATGCCTTCACCAAACCTAAGTTTAGTTTGGTGAAGGCATTTTTATTATGGCGTAGCATGTCAGTAGCGAGAGCGATAGCGACCGGTGGTTTTACGGTTCGTGTAGATTACCCCGTTTCTACCGCTCTCGCTACTGACCCGGCCTCCTATTCGTAACGATCATGGTAGAATCTTCACACAATGAAATTTAAGCAATTTTATCTAGGTTGTTTGTCTCACGCATCGTATTATATCGGCTCGGATAACGAAGCGGCGGTCATAGATCCGCAACGCGATGTTCAGCAATATATCGACGAAGCGGCGGCAAACAGCCAAGTGATTAAATATGTGATCGAAACTCATTCGCATGCCGATTTCGTCAGTGGGCACATCGAGCTTGCCGAAAAAACGGGGGCCGAAATTATCTACGGCCAGAAAGCCAACACCGAATTTCCCACGCTTAAAGTTAAAGATGGAGACGAACTTGCCCTCGGTTCGCTAGTACTGACCTTTCTCGAAACTCCCGGGCACACGCCGGAAAGCATTTCCATCGTTGCCCGGAATACTGAAAAGGCCGCCGAACCGCTAAAACTTTTTACAGGCGATACGCTGTTTATAGGCGACGTCGGGCGCCCGGACCTGATCGGCTCTATTGGTTTTACGGCTGAAGACATGGGTAGCATGTTATACGACAGCCTTCATTCCAAAATCATGCCGCTGCCGGATGATACCGAAGTTTATCCAGCCCATGGTGCCGGTTCGCTTTGCGGCAAATCGCTTTCCGATGAAACGTGGTCCACACTCGGAAATCAAAAGCAGTTTAATTACGCGCTAAAACCGATGACGAAGCATGAGTTCGTCGAACTGGTTTCAAGCGGACAAACCGAGGTGCCCGCTTATTTCCCGAAAAGCTCCGCGAAAAACCTTCATGGTGCATTTCCGCTTGATAAGCTTTCAAAACCGGAGCCTCTTGCGTCTGAAACGATCGCTAATTTTGATGGCGTCCTATTGGACGTCCGGGCAAGTGATGAGTTTGGCGGCGGCCATATTCCAAACGCGATAAATATCGGACTCGGCGGAAAATTTGCCTCGTGGGCGGGAACGTTTGTTCCAATTGGAACGCCACTGGCGATCGCGGCCAATTCGACGGAAGAGGTTGATGAAGCTTTCATGCGGCTGGCACGAATCGGAATTGAAACGGTTAGCGGATATATTTTAATGGGTGGCTATGAAGGGAAGATTTCGTTCGTTGAACAGATTTCGGTAAAAACGGCGAATGATCAAATTCAGTCCAGTCGGAAAAGGCAATTTATCGACGTGCGCCAGCCCGGCGAATACGCCGCTGCCCACGCTCGCGGAGCCTTAAATTTGCCGTTGAATACTCTCGAAAAAAATATTGACAAGCTTGATCCCGCGATACCGACGTATGTTATCTGCCAGTCGGGATATCGCTCCAGCCTGGCGACCAGCATTCTCGAAAATGCCCGTTTCGAAAATGTTTGTAATGTAGCGGGCGGAACGCTTGCATGGATAAATGCCGGCATCGAAACAGAAACTCAGGAAACGTCCTGAATTAAACCTTAGGATTCTCATTGAATTTGAGGAGCCACAGGAATTCTTTCCTTACAAAAAGGGCTAAGATATTATCTTAGCCCTTTTTCCTATACTGATTCGAGGTTCGAACTAGTGTTGATTGTGGTTTCCTACGGCTGTGTCATCGATCAATCCCCATGGCTGCGTAATGATGTTCAGATTGAAATTGATAATATGGAAAGTGCTCTGAGCACCGGGACGCCATACCGCAAAGTCCGTTCTTCCATCACCATCAAAGTCGCCTTGGGCAGGGAAGTCGGTGGATGAGATGCCCCATTCCTGCGAAACGACGGTCGATCCTGGAGTACCGCTCGGCTCGTATCTCCACACGAAGAATCCGCCGGACGAGGTTATTGCTGCAACATCGGTCTTGCCGTCGCCGTCATAGTCGCCCGGTACGATCAGATCGAGGTTAAATCCGAACACTTCTTCGCTGTAGCCGGCGGTGGTCAGCAGCTTATAGAAACGTGCGTTCGCACCTTCGCCGCGTTGAAGCACAAAGTCGCTTCGCCCGTCGCCGTCATAATCACCCGGTGCCGGGAAATCCTGTCCGTATCCGAACTGCACCTGACCGACACTGCCAGTCGCGGTCGCGAAATACCAGAAGCTCAATTGGTTCGA
>JANMSP010000291.1:0-9936 GCA_031389475.1 Pyrinomonadaceae bacterium | reverse complement strand
AACGGTCAGGCTTCTGCCAATATATATGATGCACTTAAAGGATCATTTAAAAAATTTCCGCGACGGCATCCATTTGCCTAATGATCGGGCTGCGTATTTTTTCGATTCTCTACTCGGCGAACAGAATGAAGATTTACTCTCAGATATTCTTACTGCCTGGAACGCAAAAGGGACGAGCGAAGAAGAATTGTATTCCCTGGCCTCGATAATGCGAACGCGGGCGATAAAAGTCAGTTCGCAGCATGAGATATTTGTCGATGCGGTCGGGACCGGCGGAAGTTCGGTGAAGACATTCAATGTTTCCACCGCCGCCGCATTCGTTATCGCTGGCGCCGGTGTTCCGGTCGCAAAACACGGAAACCGTGCCGCAACGAGCAGATCCGGAAGTGCCGATGTTCTTTCCGCACTCGGCGTAAATCCAGCGGTCGATGCTGCAAAAGCTGAAGAATGCCTCGACGCAATTGGCATTTGTTTTATGTTCGCTCCGAATTTTCATAAATTGTCACCGGTTCTCGCAAAAGTACGGCGTGAGCTTGGCGTCCCGACAATTTTTAATAACCTCGGGCCGCTGTGCAATCCGGCGAACGCACCTCATCAGATAATCGGCGTGTGGCACAAGGACCTAGTCGAAAAGACCGCTAATGTCATGGCTCGGTTGGGAGCTAAGAAATCATGGGTCGTCCACGGTGAAGATGGTCTGGATGAGATCACGCTGAACGGCTCAACAAATGTCGCTGAAATCGAAGGAGGCAATGTGAGGCTTTTTCAGATGTCCGCGTCAGATTTCGGATTGAATTCTTATTCACTCGAAGGTGCCCGCAGGTCGACTCCTAAAGAAAGTGCAGAATTAATTAGATCGATTCTCAACGACGAATGCACTGAAGCAGCAGCCGTAGATTTGGTATTGATTAACGCGGCGGCACCGATCTATTTGGCCGGAAAAGCTGCAACTTGGAAAGATGGAATTGCGTTGGCTAAGGCCAGTCTGGAAAGCGGCTCCGCGTTGCGAAAACTAAATGAGCTTACCAAAGCTACGAATAAATGATGAAAACTTTTTTGAATAAAATTTTTGACGCTAAAAAAGAGCGTGTAGATGAGCAAAAACGACGCGTAGATTCAGACGAATTGCGGAAGATTGCTTTGCAGAAGCGTGCCTCTTCGCTCCCAAATAGACTGCGGAAGGCATTACAGAACGCCCCCAAAGCAAACATCATCGCCGAGATAAAACGTGCCTCGCCCTCGAAAGGAGTGATAAACGATGATGTCGATGTAGAAACGGTCGCCAGAAGCTATGAACGCGGCGGAGCCTGTGCCATCTCGGTTTTGACGGAAGAAGATTTTTTCAAAGGATCGCTCGATGATTTGCGAAAAATAAGGCAGTCGGTTGATCTCCCTATTCTGCGTAAGGATTTCGTCTTTGACGAATTCCAGATTTACGAGGCCGCCGAAGCCGGGGCCGACGCGATACTGCTGATTGCGGCCATGCTCGATGATGAAAGACTGGAGAGGCTTCACATTTTGGCGGAACGGGATTTGGGTATGGATGCACTCGTCGAAGTTCATACTGTGGAAGAAATGGAACGTGCAGCAGATATGGGCGCGACTCTAATAGGAGTGAATAATCGTGATCTTCATACGTTCGCGGTTTCGCTCGATGTCTCGCGTTCGTTAGTTAAACATGCCCCGAATGACGCGTTTGTAATCTCGGAAAGCGGTCTTCAAACTAGGAATGATATTCAGGAGCTAAAGCAATTAGGATTTAGCGGTTTTTTGATCGGCGAAACTTTGATGAAGTCGGCGGACGCTGAACATTCCTTAAGGAAATTGACCGGAGATTAACTTATGACGATGGTTAAAATCTGCGGTATAACAAATCTCGACGATGCTTTGATGTCGGTTGAATTCGGCGCCGACACTTTAGGTTTCAATTTTTTCGCAGAAAGTCCTCGTTATATTGCCCCGAAATTGGCGAAAGGAATAATTAAGAACCTTCCGGCGGGAGTAAATACTGTCGGCGTGTTTGTGAACGAATCAAGTGATGCAGTAGGAAAGATTGTCAAAGAAACCGGGATTGATTTGATACAGCTTCACGGAGATGAGACGCCGGAATTCGCTGAAGAAATTAAGGTTTCAACTGGGCTAAACGTTATCAAAGCTTTTCGGGTTTCCGAACAGTTTGACGTTAGTGATGTACTCAAATACGAAGTTGACGCAGTTTTGCTGGACTCCTATTCTGCTGCGGAACGCGGCGGGACCGGCGAAAAATTTGATTGGAGTATCGCCGCGCAAGTGCGTGAACTTTTTCCGAAGCTTTATTTAGCGGGCGGCTTGTATCCGCTTAATGTCGGGCAAGCGATTAGGAGCGTCACTCCCTTTGCTGTTGATGCATGCAGCGGCCTGGAATCATCAAAAGGAATTAAAGATCGAAAGAAGGTCGAGGCCTTTATACGAAACGTTCGGGAAGCATTATGAATTACGAACCAAATGAACATGGCTATTGGGGCGAATACGGCGGACGTTTCGTTCCGGAAACACTCGTTGCCCCGCTCGACGAATTAACGGAGGCTTATCTTGCAGCCCGCGATGACCGGGAATTTCATGACGAGCTTCAGCAGTTGCTGAGAGACTTTTCCGGCCGTCCGACTGCACTTTTCCACGCGAAACGCCTCAGCGAAAACCTTGGCGGGGCGAAGATCTATCTTAAACGCGAAGATCTTAATCACACCGGCGCTCACAAGATAAATAATTGTATCGGCCAGATTCTGCTTGCCCGGCGAATGGGCAAGAAACGCATAATTGCGGAAACAGGTGCAGGACAGCACGGTGTTGCGACCGCGACCGTGTGTGCTTTGTTCGGCCTGGAATGCGTCGTTTACATGGGCACGGAAGACATGCGTCGGCAGGAATTGAATGTGTTCCGGATGCGGCTTCTCGGTGCCGAAGTTCGTGGTGTCGATTCCGGGTCTAAAACCCTAAAAGATGCTATAAACGAATCTCTACGTGATTGGGTGACGAATATCGATACAACCTATTATTTGTTAGGTTCGGCTCTGGGCCCGCATCCTTATCCTGTTATGGTGCGGGACTTTCAGAGCGTTATCGGAAAAGAAGCCCGCGAGCAGATTCTGGAAAAAGAAGGCCGACTGCCCGATTATTTAGTCGCCTGCGTCGGTGGAGGATCGAACTCCATCGGACTTTTTCATGAATTTTTGTCCGATGAGAACGTAAAAATGATAGGTGTTGAAGCCGGCGGAACGGGCGAAAAGCTCGGAGAACACGCCGCGAGATTTGCCGCCGGAGCCAGTGTCGGAGTGCTGCAGGGAACGAAAAGCTATCTTTTGCAGGATGCCGACGGACAGATAGCCGGAACGCATTCGATTTCGGCCGGTCTCGATTATGCGTCCATCGGCCCGGAGCATGCTCATCTGCACGACATCGACCGCGTCGACTATGTCTCCGCTTCGGACGAAGAAGCGCTGAACGCATTTAAAATCTTGTCGCAAACCGAAGGAATTATTCCGGCTCTCGAATCGTCCCACGCAATCGCTCACGTCATTAAAATAGCACCTACAATGTCGAAAGATATCATTTTGCTGGTAAATCTCTCGGGACGCGGTGATAAGGATGTTAATACGGTGGCGGGTATTTTGGATGCAATAAGCAAATGAGCAGAATCGCCGCGGAATTTGAAAAATTGAAACATGAAGGCCGTAAAGGATTTGTTCCCTTCGTGACGGCTGGCGATCCTGATCTGGAAACTTCGTATGAGATCGTATTGAAACTTGCGGAGCTTGGAGCAAACGTCATTGAGCTCGGAGTTCCCTTCAGCGATCCGATGGCTGACGGGCCGACAATTCAAATGTCATCGCAGCGTACATTAAAAAATGGCGTGAATCTTTCCGCTATATTTGAATTGGTAGAGCGTGTGCGGGTAACAACTGAAGTTCCGATAGTTTTATTCAGCTATTTGAATCCTTTGCTGCAATTTGGATTGGGGAAACTGAGTGATAAAGCCACTTGTGTCGGCATTGACGGCATTCTGGTCACCGATGTTGTCGATCATGAAGCGAAAAAGATCTCCGATATTTTGAAAGCAGACGGCATAGACCTTATCTCACTGATCGCGCCAACCAGCACCGACGATCGGATAGAAAAGATCGCATCCGTTTCGAGTGGTTTTATTTATGCGGTTTCACGGGCCGGAGTGACTGGTGCACAGGAGAATGTAAGTTCAAGCGCCGAGAAACTGGTTGAACGTGCCCGCAAATTTACCGATCTGCCGGTTGCTGTCGGTTTCGGCATATCGACACGCAAACAACTAGTGGAAGTCTTGCGATTCGCGGATGCAGCGGTCGTAGGCTCGGCGATTGTCGCTGAAATTGAGCGCTCGGGCGAGTCGGGTGATGTCGTTGCAAATCTTGAATCATTCGTGACTTCGCTTTTACCGTAATTTGCAAAAGCGTTATACGAACTTTAGACTTAAAGTTTTTACTGACCGCAAGGAATTATTTATATGTTGATTGTAATGAAATCAGACGCTACTCCCTCTGATGTCGATCGCGTCGTCGAAATTATCGATAAACTTGGCCTGCGTGCCCACATTCTACCAGGCGAAAGCCGCACGGCGATCGGTGTCACCGGTAATAAGACTTCGGTCGATCCCGCCCACTTCGAAAATTTGTCAGGTGTAGCGGACGCGATTCGCGTCACAAAACCTTATAAACTGGTATCAAAAGATCTCCGGCCGGAGAAGTCGGTCATCAAGATCGGTAATTCTTTCATTGGCGATGGCGAACTCGCGATCATTGCCGGTCCGTGCGCGGTAGAAACGACGGAACAAGTATTCAAGGTTGCTGAAACCATAGCCGCTTCAGGTGTAAAATTCTTCCGCGGCGGGGCATTCAAACCGCGAACTTCACCATATGCATTTCAAGGCAAAGGTGAAGATGGATTAAAAATTCTTGCCGACGTTCGTGATCAATATGGCCTTAATATCGTGACCGAGGCGATGGATGAACACGGCATCGATCTGGTTGAAAAATACGGCGACTGCATCCAGATCGGCGCCCGCAATATGCAGAATTTTTCGCTGCTGAAGTATGTAGGCCAGACACGGAAACCCGTACTTCTCAAACGCGGTCTATCCGCCACGCTCGAAGAATTTCTGCTGGCGGCCGAATACATCATGGCCGAAGGAAACTACGACATCGTTCTCTGCGAACGTGGTATTCGAACCTTCGCTAATCACGCGAGAAATACGATGGACCTTTCAATCATCCCGGCAGTCCAACGGCTAACGCACCTTCCGATCATCGTCGATCCTTCGCATGGAACCGGGCACAATTACATGGTCAACCCAATGGCCCGGGCAGGCGTCGCCGTCGGTGCTGACGGTTTGATAATCGAGGTCCATCCTTGCCCCGAAGAGGCTCTTTGCGACGGTGCACAAGCCCTAACAACCGCTCAATATGTGGAGTTGGTTGGACAGGTAAGACAAATTCACGAGCTTGTCAATGAAAATGCATTTTCGGTCGTTTAAGATAAGACCTTTAACCCTAACTTATGGAATACAGCCGTTCCCTAAACCAGCCAGCCAGCTCGTCCTCGTTTATCGATCCTTCCGCAAGTTGGATGAACAATGTATATGTCTCAGCATCGGGAGCGTCAAAATCGTACCCGTTTAGATTCAAAAAAGTGACGGCAACGACCAAAGCCGTTCGTTTGTTGCCATCTAAAAAAGGATGATTTTTTGCAATACCGGATGCATAACTTGCTCCTAAAGCGGCCAGATCAATACTCTCACCGTAAGCATGCAGATTTTCAGGTCTCGCCAAAGCCGAAAGCAAAAGACCCTCATCACGTAAACCATCAATGCCGCCATGTTCGGCGATTTGGCGCATATGCATTGCCAAAACCGCATCCGACGCTATCCATTTAGTATCCATGACTATTCAGCAAGTTTGCGAAGAACATCACGATGTTTCCTCATAACCTTTTCGGCGACTTCCATTTGTTCAGCTACCGCTGCGTCGTAACCCGTAATTTCAAACCCATTCGATGTTTCAATCGCAAAAATCGTATCACCCTTACTCGCACGGAGTTTTTCAAGCATATCTTTCGGGAGAATTATGCCCGCCGAATTACCTATCGTCGTAATTTTTAGTTTGTTAGTCATATAAATTATCTCCATTTAAGTTATAACCTATGTTATAACGAGAGTCAAACAAAATAAAAATCCGTGCATGTCCCGAAATATGCACGGATCGTATTACGCCTGACGCCTTTTGCCTATCTCGCCAAACGAAATTTCATAATACTATAAAACTGGATGTAACAGCTTATCATTCCCGCCGCGATTAACAGTGTCAGTGGTAAGAATTTGAATGATTCCGGCAGAACGACGCCGAGTGATTGCCTGAACACTACTCCTAAAATCACCGCCAGAGCGGCAATTGCCAGTCGCCCGAATATCCAACTCCTAAATTCCGGCTTTGCGGTTGAGGAATGCAGGAAATATGGCAGAACCAACAGCATCGCCAAGGTAATCGCCGAAAATACTACGTCTATTCCAAACGAAAACAAGCTAAGTCCAAAATCGACAGCTAAAAAGAACAGTACAAATGTGGTGTCAAGGGCGAAGGCTCCGCCGTCAGCTTCGCCAAAACGTGCTGTCTGAGTTTGCATCTTTTTATTCCTACCTTAAATTTTATTCGTGAACGCCTTATTCGCCCGGCTTGCTGAACTGCTTGTAAGCTACCCGGAAAAGCTCCGAAAGCGCTTTTGCCGTTTCCGGTGTAAGCGTTTTATCGGCGCGAAGGTGAGCCTCGATTATCTCGGGCGTTGGTTCGTGCGGGTAATAGATCACCGGTTCGACATTGCCTTCGCTCTGATTGTTCATCACGCGGTCGATAGGCATATCCAGCCAGCCCGTAAGCCGCGCGATGTTATCCGCGTCAGGCTTGCCGGTTCCATTTTCTATGCGTGAAAGTGTCGAAGCCGAAACACTCGTTACGTCTGCAACGTCGCGCAGGCTTAAACCCAATTCTTCCCGGCGGCGTTTTATCGCACGCCCGAGTTCCACCGTATTTATAAAGTTGTCATTTCTAAAGGCCATATTGTCCTCCCGCATCCTTGAACCATTCGTGTCATAGGTGCTTTCTGCATTTCACGGATAAAACATAACATAGGAAAATTTTAATTGCAACACCCCGTTGCACGCTTGCAACAAATATTTTGAGCTGATACACTGTTTCACAGATGGTACATTCATAGTGTCATCTTAGAATGGTCGTAAGGAATTAGGGGTGCGATATGTTAGTAAAAGAAAAGAAGGAAAAATCTGGGGAATGGCGGGAAAAACGCGGCAAAGCAATCGCCGCAATGGGATTAGTCGATCGTGATGGCGATCATTTTAATGTTGCCGTTCCGAGCCTTCGCGGACGCCAGACCTCATATCGGGTCGGACGTGACGAAACCGGAGCGATTCGCTGCAACTGTCTTGAATTCGAAGAAATCGTCGCTGACGATAGTAGTTTCCGCTGCGAACATATTTTTGCTGTTAAGCAGGCTTTAGTCACTAAAGATACCGAGCCTTCGGCACGGGCCAACGAAAAAGAAACTGTTTCGAACGAATCGAAGCAAGAAACCACAACTGAGTCGCGTTTGTCTGAACGCGGCGAACAGGAGGCCGAACCGGTCCCGGCTGATGATTCGGCAACCAGACAAGCTGAGTCGAAAACAGCGGAAACGGTTCATCTGGTAGGCAAAGGAGAAAAGAAGATGAAACAGAATAGTGTAAAAGAGATCGAAATCAACGCTGAGCGTGAAGAAACATTCGACAATGTATTGGATTTCACATCGACCCTTAAGGAATTGAGAAAGAATGTCGATCCGCATCTTGTAAAACAACGTGAAGGCTGGCGCGACCGGAACGGACGTGTACAGATGGTCGATTATGTCGAATGGCATACGGTCGCCGACATTCTCGACCAAACGGCTCCGAACTGGGGACATTCAATCAAAGAAATGCGAGAGGTCGGCGAGATCATGACGGTTACCGTCGCCATTACGATCGACGGTGTGACCCGCGAGGGCATTGGAACCGGTGTAACCCGCACGGAGATGGGAATCAAAAAAGCCGAGCACGACGCTTTGAAACGGGCCGCTGTTAAATTCGGCATTGCCCGCGAGCTTTACAGGAAGGAATTCGACGCGATCGAGCGTGAAGAAACGGTAAAACCGCAAGCTGCGGCAGACAGCGGTTTTCCTTCAAACCCGGTATCGCAAAATATGTCGGATTTAGTCACGGCGAAACAGCTTGGAATGATCCGGGCCCTTGCCCGCGACAATCACGTCGATCCTGATGAAGAATGCATGACCGTGATGAATTGCACTTGTGCTGAACTTACTCGTCGTGCGGCATCTTCCCTGATCGGACATTTGCAGGAAATGAACGGCCAGAGCGTTCCGATGCGCCAGGCTAGCTAAATCAATTTGCTTCGGCAAAAAAATGTTTTGAGTTGCGGTTTGCCCGTCCAGGCTTGAATTTAAGTCTGTACAACTCCCGCACGCAACTCAAAACTTCCCTTCTTTTTAAACTCGCATTAATGCTAAGATAATCCCGCAAGCTGGGGCATTTCCAATTCATCAAATCATTTCAGAGGAGCGGTGGCATGAGCGTAAATGAAGACTTCGCAAAGTTTACAGGCGATTGGAAGGGCACGAATAACATATATTTATCATGGCTGCCCGATCCTATAAAACCTTCAAATGGTTTGATGAATATATCAATGAAGGCGAGAGGCCAATTCGTACAATTCGATTACACCTGGGAATACGAAGGCGAGCCGCAGGAAGGGCTGATTGTGCTCGGATGCGACACCGAATCAAACGCCGTTCAGGTAGTTTGGACCGATTCATGGCATAGCCGGCACACGTTTATGGTCTCAGACGGAGCGGTCGATGAAAGTGGGTCGGTTTCTGTCAAGGGCTACTATAAAGTTCCCGGCCATCCGGATTGGGGCTGGCGAACAGATATTATTCCCGCCGATGATTCGATTAAAATTGTGATGTACAACGTCTCACCCGAAGGCTTAGAAGATATAGCCGTCGATACTGAATATAAAAGAACTTAATTTTTCGGCAGAAGCCTGACCGCCAGGGAGGGCTTTCTTCAGCTCTTAGCAAGAAAACCCTTCCTAACGGTCAGGCTTCTGCATAAATTTATCAGCCGCGGGTTCCGGTAAAATTCAACGGTTCAGGCACGATCGGTGCGGAAATCGTTCCGTACATGGAATCACCATCGACAGAACCGTTGATTACAAATTCCATACTTTGGCCTTGGATTTCCGCATTTGCTGTCGCCGAAAGCTTGCTGCCGGTAACTTTTCCGGTCGTGATCTCTCCATCACCGAGCATTGTTTCCAATCTCCCTGTTACACTTTCCGCCTCCTGTGCAAGCGTAAGCGAGACCGGCAATTTCTGTCCTTGAAAATCGAGCACCAGTTTCCATTTTCCGTTAACGTCGGCAGTTTCTCCATTCATAGATTTCCCGAATTCGGCAATGTCCTTCGGCATTCCGTCCGTGTCAAATATTTCAATAATATCCGAATATAATTTAGCTTGCGGCAGAATATCTTCGGCGTCACCCACAATAACTATCGCCATTTGTCCGGGCTGGATATATTTATTTGCTACACGCAAAATATCGTCGACCGTTATAGCATCGACATTATCACGGTAAGTTTGAAGGTAGTCTTCAGGCAACGAATAAAGTTGTTGATTAACCAATAGCCCGGTCAAGCCTTCCTGCGTCTCGGCACGTATCGGAAAAACACCGGTCAGGAAGTTTTTCGCATCGGCAATCTCATCTTCCGAAACCTTATCCGTACGGATACGCTCCAATTCAGAGAAAAACTCTTTCAAAGAATCTCCAGT
>JANMSP010000260.1:0-9322 GCA_031389475.1 Pyrinomonadaceae bacterium | reverse complement strand
CGATCCTAACGCCGACTTCGCCGACGGTAGCATTCAAATTAGGCGAGAAATCGAACGATCCGCTGGCAATGTATTTGAATGACGTTTACACCGTTTCCGCTAATCTCTCGGGCGTTCCGGCGATCAGCGTTCCCTGCGGATTGTCCGGCGAAGGAATGCCGATCGGACTGCAGTTGATCGGAAATTTCTGGTCGGAAGGAACATTGCTGAACCTCGCGTCAAGGTATGAAAACGAATTCCCGCTGAATGCAAAGCCGAAAATATTCGCTGAATAGTGCAATGGAACGCGGACACCTTTGTCCGCTCGCGGAGTCCGCGAACGCGTTAGGATGCCGCAAAGCGACTTAGTTATCACAAGCTTGTTCGCGTCGAAGCGACGCTCATCCGGACGGGGGCGTCCGGGCTCCGGGGTTAATGCACTGCCATGATTTCTTTGAATTTATCGTCCTGGCCGAGCGGCGTGTATTCATGGGCTGGCAGAATGTCTTCCCACTGAAACTTGCTGGCCAGCATCTTTTCGATCTCGCGCACGGGCAGCGGACGCGAGAAGAGGTAGCCCTGGCCGAATTCGCAGCCGAGCACGCGAAGCTGGTGAAATTGCGTTATGCTCTCGATGCCTTCCGCGACCACTTCCAGCTTTAATATCTTGGCGAGGGCGAGCACGGTGCGAACGATCTCACCGTTCTCACTGCCGTCCTCCATCGCGTTTACGAAACTGCGGTCGATTTTAAGAGTATTTACCGGAAATCGCTGCAGATAACTGAGGCTGGAGTGGCCGGTGCCGAAATCGTCGATCGAGAGCTGAACGCCGGTCTCGCGTATTTGTCTCATCATCGAGATCGCGTTTTCCGCATTCGTCATGATCGCGCTTTCCGTGATCTCTAGTTTCAGGCACTCCGGCTTGAGATTTGTATCGTCAAGGATCGCCTTTAGCTGCCGTACCAATTCGGGATGAGCAAAATGTTTACCCGATAGATTTACGCTGAGCGTCAGCGACCTGTCGGACTCATACCGCTCCTGCCAATCGACGAACTGCGAACACGCCGTCCTCAAAATTTGCAGCGTCATCGGCACGATCAGCCCGGTATCCTCGGCGACCGGAATGAATTCGGAAGGCACGATCATCCCGCGGGTCGGATGATTCCACCTGACAAGAGCTTCGAAACCCGCGAGCCTGGTGCTGCTTAGGCCGACGATCGGCTGGTAAAAGATCTCCAGCTCACGCCGTTCCACCGCGAAACGCAAATCGGTTTCCAACTGCAAAAGCGATACTGCCCGCGTGTGCATCTTTTGATCGAAGATCACAAAATCCTTTTGATTGTCCTTGGCGTAGTACATTGCAATATCGGCATCGCGGAGGATTTCCTGCGGTTCGTCGTAAGAGCTTTTACCGAATGCGATCCCGACGCCGACGCTAGTAAACACGCGCCGGTCACCAAGGCGGAATGGTTCGGACAGTCTTTTCGCAACCTTATTTGCTAATATTATAACTTCAGCGGGATCACTGTACCCGTTCGCGAGAATAGCGAATTCATCGCCGCTGAACCGGCCGACGATCTGTTTAGGGCTAATGATCTTTTTTAGCCGCCGTGCAACATGCTTGATCAGTAGATCGCCCGTCTCGTGTCCCAGCGAGTCGTTTATCGTTTTGAAACGATTCAGGTCAAGGAACAATAACGCAAAATTATGTTCGGATTCGGCCTTTTTCTTCCTGATCTCCTCACGGATGGCACCCAGGATCTGGTTGCGGTTTGGAAGATCGGTAAGCTCGTCGTGGTACGCCGCGTGGCGAAATAATTCCCGGCTCTCACGGAGCGCGGTGCTCGCCTTTTCCATTTCCGCGACGTAATGCTCGAGTTCCAGCACATGTTTTTCGGCCTGTTCCGCACGCTGCTGCTCGGCGTTCCTGGCCGAGGCGGCCGTAGTTTGAACGTCGTGTACATTTCGCCGGTAAGTCATGTAAACCAGTGCGAAAAATCCGCAGACCGCCGCGAAGAGAAACACGTCTATCTGTTCGAGCGCCTTAGCACTCAATCCGGCCATTATTCCCGCACTGATATATATGACCAGGGCGTTAAGACAATATTCGTTCCATACACTCCATAAATTCGTGCCGCTTTTTATTGCTATGTAGATCGCAACCAAAACGGAATTCATCAGGAATTGCGACAGCGCCATTAAACCCAAAGCCCAGATAAATCCAGCCGTGTCAAGGTTTGCGATCACCGTTTCCGCACTACCGAACGAGTATGAGACGACCGCGGCCGTAACAAATCCCGAAACGGCCGAGATCAATATATTGATCACGGCGGTCTTTAGTTTTATCGTGACACCCTGACGCCACAGGTTCAGCGAGCTGACGGTCGTCTCGCAAATTGCAAGAAGGACGGTGATCTCGCCTCCGTACATAAGCAATGAAAGGAAGATCAGCGGGTCGGAGATCGTTAAATGAATTTTCGTC
Organism: Pyrinomonadaceae bacterium; assembly: GCA_031389475.1. Classification (GTDB taxonomy): domain Bacteria; phylum Acidobacteriota; class Blastocatellia; order Pyrinomonadales; family Pyrinomonadaceae; genus OLB17. The sequence continues at coordinate 6,861 of JANMSP010000260.1, read as the reverse complement.
CGGGGAAGTTGAACACGAAGGAACGAGCTGAAGAATATTGTAATAAAGGCCAATACGAACAAAGGCGTATTCACCTTTGCCACCGGAAATCCGTACACGGCCCAGCCCGCGGCTGCCAGGCCCAGCGGCAACAGCAGCAACAGATAAATATTGCTTATCCTTTCGTTTCCGACGGTCTTTTCCATTAAGAGAAGGTGTGAAGCTGAAATTTCGGGTTTTTAGAGTACCGAACGGGAGGTCGAACGCCAGCCCGGATATTATACGTTAAACTGTTCAACAATTGCACGAACTATTTTTGGGCGATATTCGGCGGCAACCGATAAAAATAATGCGGACCCATAAAGGCATCCGCATTATTTTTTGGGGGAATCGATGATGACAAGGGTCAGAACCGGGAGCGATAGCGACTGGGTTCTTTTACGGTTGACGATTAGTACCCCCGGTCGCTACCGCTCTCGGTTCTGACAGGAACAAAGAAGTCGCTATCGCTCCCGGTTCCGATATGCTCCGCCAATTAGATCTTGACTGACCGCTACCTATGCCGCATTGCCGGCCCGCTATCTCCGCCGACCAGCGGGCTGCTGCTGCCGAATGTCGTATCGCTTATCAGCAGGCCGTCGCTTATCAAAAGCCCGTCGCTGATCAGCAGCCCGTCGCCGAAGACGACGCGGTCGCTTATTAACAAGCCGCTGCCGAATGTATCGCTGTAGTCGGAAAATAATGTTCCGTCACTAATAAGCAAACCGTCGCTGATTAGCAGGCCGTCGCTGATAAGAAGTCCATCGCTTATCAGTAATCCGTCGCTGATGAGCAGGCCGTCGCTGATCAGCAAGCCGTCGCTAATCAGTAGCCCGAGGCCATAAACCTTCTGATAATCGGTTATCAATTTAGTTCCCTGGACGTAGCCCTGATTCACGATCATTCCCTGTGACCATCTAACGGTCTGGCCTGCAATCGTCGATTGCGGATCAGGAGGAACGCTAGTATTCAGCATTGGCGTTCCGAGCGGCGTTTCATTAGCTAAGTTCTGGTTGACGAGTTTTGCGACTCGAACGGCGCCTTCAATATTGAGCTGTCCGGCTCCCTGCTCCAGGTGATTGAATCCCGCAATCGGCTGGGCCGAATACATCAGGATCATCTTCACCATATTCGGCGTCAGCGTCGGATTGGCCTGCAGCATTAGGGCCGCCGCACCGGCGACAATCGGTGTCGCCATCGACGTTCCCGAAAGGAACATCAACTGCAGATCGTCACTGTTCCCGTCGCCGGTCACATTTAAAGAGGGATTCGCGTCACCGAGTAAATTCTTTTGCGATTGAGCGGCGATCAGTTTGTTTCCCGGTGCGACAAGATCCGGCTTCACAAGATGGTCGTATGTTTTGACGCCATCGGTTGAGGTCGAAAATGATCGGGTCGGGCCGCGCGAACTGTATGTAGCAATGCCGTCGTCGCTCCTCACATCGGTGCCGAATGTGTTCGTTGCGCCCACTGTAATTACAGTCGGATCATTGCCCGGAGCGTGGATCGCACCATAAAGCTTTTGCCCCTGGGCGTCTTTTCCGTTGTTTCCGGCGGCGGCGACAACGACAACCCCTGCCGCGGTCAACTGACGCACTGCACGGCACATCGGGTCGTTCCGCCATGTCTCGACGGCCGGCGTGCCTAAACTCAGATTAACCACCCGGATGTTATGCAACGTGCGGTTGGCGTAGATCCAGTTCAATGCCTCGATCAGCTTGGCGGTCGTTCCTTTACCGTTATTATCGAGTGCCCGAACCGCAATTATCCTCGCTTCGGGAGCAATGCCCTGATAGTTTTTGAGAATGTTTATCGAAGTGCTGTCGCCCGGCTTTCCGCCGCGTCCCGCAGCCAGAGCCGCGACATGCGTTCCGTGGCCGAATTTATCCTCAGCACCGCCACTGGCGAACTCTTTTCGCTCGGCGATACGATTGTTGCCGTCGTTTCCGAGAAATGCATGATGAGCGTCGAAAACCGCTGAATCGACAATTGCGATACCGATTCCGCGCCCGTCGAGCGTGCTGTTTCCGCTGATCGCACGCATCGCGAGCAGGCCGGTCGTCGTATCGACGTGCCCGAGCGATGCTGTTTCCTGATTGAGTGAAAGGTGCTTCGTGCGGCGGTTGTCGGCGACCTGCTGCGCGACGCCGAGCGGCAGATCGACCTCGAGCATATTAAAGCTCGTCGCCTCGCTCATGATTTTCACGCCGCTTTTCTCTAAAAGGCCTCGAAGCGTAGGATCGTTAATGTCATCAGATTGCAAAATCACCCTGACGGTCTTTTCCGTATTGCCATCCGCCATCAGCGCCCGCAGATCCGGCGAGATCTTGTCGCCGACAAACGGATCTTCCAGATCGGCCCCCTCAACGGCGAGGTCGATCTTCTGGAATCGGTTCTTCAATTGCTCATCCAAAGCGACGTGCTCATCGTATTCATAAGTACTGCCCGAGCTGAGCACCTGAATTTTTCCAGTCTCTATCTTCTGCCGGATCGTGCCCGCGATCTCTTCGCCGAATCGCGGATTCTGTTTTGCAATCCCCGAAACATCGTCAAGAAATAAAACTGTTTTCAGGCCCGAGCTTTCAACCTGGCTGATCGCCTTCTGAAATCTCGCTGCGGCTTCAGAATTGTTTTTCGAATCGGCGAATATTGCACCGATGTCGATCCGCACGATCTGTTTACGGCTAAGGCTTGTCGTGCCGGCTGCCATCTGACGGACCGCGAGATTCTCCGCGATCATCCGCCCGAACTGCGACCGGTCGCCGACCAGCACGCCGCTATTCCTATATTGTGCAGAAAGCACGCGCTCGATCGTTCGCAAATCCGCGTCGAGTTCCGGAATGTCGATCAATCCACCTTCGCGTGCGAGATCTGATAAATTTTGTATATACCTTGACTCAAACAATTCTGTGGCCGGTAATTTGGCTCCAGTCGGCAGACTCGCGACTTGGCCAAAACTCAGCGAGGTAAGGAGCACTGAGCATAGCGTTAAGCCGGATACGAAACTTAGGTATTTTTTTCTTAGCATCTATATCACTCTCGATTAAAATTCGGTCTTGGGGGACTTCGTTTGCTGTATACTTATCAATCGTCATGCCAGCAGTGATCGGCAGGCTAAGCTTAATGATTGCAGGAATTTGACTCATTCGCTGTATCAGCGGACTATTTCAAATTCGGTCAAAATGCCTGACTGATATTTCAATCTGACTGAAACCGCAGAAAACAAAAAACCGCCCTGAATGTTAGAAAAGATCAGATCCTTTCGTACATTCAGGACGGTTTTTACGCCGGAAATATATCAGCTATTTCGTAATTCCAACCTGCGTCAGCGCGTAAGCATAATCGAACGCGACCTCCTTCAACCGGTCATACCGGCCCGATGCGCCGCCGTGCCCGGCGCCCATGTTCGTTTTGAGCAGAACCGTGCTCTCATTCGTTTTCATTTCGCGGACCTTAGCGGTAAACTTCGCGCCTTCCCAGTAAGGCACCTGGCTGTCATTGAGCGAAACTTCGACCAGCATATTCGGATATTTCTGGGCCTTAATGTTTTCATACGGCGAATACTGGATCATATAATCCCAGGCCTTTTTCTCGTTCGGGTTGCCCCATTCGATCCATTCCTCGGTCGTCAGCGGCAGCGTCGCGTCGAGCATCGTATTCATCACATCGACAAACGGCACCTGCACTATCGCCGCCTTAAAAGTCTCCGGCGACATATTCACCACGCCGCCCATCAACAGCCCGCCAGCGCTTCCGCCCTGGATAACGAGACGGTCCGAAGCAGTGTATTTATTATCGATCAGCCATTTCGCCGAATCGACAAAATCGTAAAACGTGTTCAACTTCTTGAACATCCGTCCGTCCTGCCGCCATTTTTCGCCAAGCTCGCTGCCGCCTCGAATATGGGCGATGGCGTAAATCATCCCGCGATCTACAAGGCTTAACCTTGCCGTCGAAAACCCCGGCGTCATCGAAGCGCCGTAAGAGCCATAGGCATAAAGCAGCATCGGCGCCTTGCCGTCGAGCTTCGTTCCCTTTTTCATCACAATCGAAACCGGCACCTTCACGCCGTCGCGCGCCACCGCCCAAACACGAGTTGTTTCGTATTTCGTTTTGTCGTAGCCGCTCGGAATTTCCAACTGTTTGATAAGCGTGCTTTTGCGCGTCTTAAAGTCGAATTCATACGTCGATGCCGGCGTTATCATCGACGAATAACCGTAGCGGATGATCGGCGTATCATATTCCGGATTGTTCGCGACCCTAATCGTGTAAACGCTTTCCGGCGTTTCGATGCGGGTCGAGGCACGCGGCGTTTTCATATCCATCACGCGGATGTATTCGAGACCGTTCTCGACCTCGGAAACGAGCGCGTAATCCTTGAAAAAATTTAGGTCGTCTATCTTTATCGCCGGATTATGTGGAATGAAATCGGTCCAGTTCTTCTCGCTCGGATCGTTAGCCGGTGCACGCATTACCTTGAAATTCTCGGCATCCTTGTTGGTTACGAAATAGAATTGTCCGTTATCGAAATCGGCCGAATACTCGTGGCCTTCGCGGCGAGGGGAAATGACCTTGAATTCGCCGGTCGGATTGTCCGCCGGCAAATACCGCATCTCCCGACTCGTCTTGGCGAATGAAACAATGATAAACATCTTCTTGTCTCGCGAACGCCCGATGCCTATGCCGAACAGCAGATCCTTTTCATTAAAGATCTCCTTATCCGCTCCGCTGCCGCCGACCTCGTGGCGGAATATCTTGTCGGTCCGTTTAGAAACCGCATCTTCCTGCGAATAGAAAAGATATTTCCCGTCGCTCGACCATTCGACCGAAGTAACACGCTCGATCTTCGTCGGCAGCGTTTTCCCAGTCCGCAGGTCCTTAATTTGAAGCGTGTACTGCCGGTAACCGGTCGTGTCCGTCGCATACGCCAGCAGTTTCCCGTCATCACTCGGTTCGAAATTCGAGACCGAGAAATACTTCGTGCCCTCGGCCATCGCGTTGACGTCGAGCAGCACTTCCGCATCCTTTCCGTCCTTAGATTTGCCGCGTAAATACGTCGCGTACTGCTTCCCTTCCGCCGTTTTGGTGAAATACCAATACTCGCCCATACGGTACGGAACGGTCGTGTCATCCTGTTTTATCCGCCCGAGCATTTCCTTATAAAGATTGTCCGCAAACGCCTTATGCGGCCCCATATGCGCCTCGGTGTAAGCGTTTTCGGCTTCGAGATATTTGATGATCTCCGGATTCTTATTCGTCTCGCGGTCGCGCATCCAGGCATAATTGTCCGTGATCTCGTACCCGTGAATCTTCAAAACTTTAGCTTCTTTCTTAGCGACAGGTGGTTTCATATCGGTTTGAGCAGACACACCGACAGCTACACTCGCGGCCGCGGCCACAGCAAAGACAAACGACAATCTTCTCATGATTTTCTCCTCGGTTTATGGAATGATTTCCCGCAGATATTACGGTCAATTCTACCCTTTAGTTTCAAAACCGGCAATCGGAACGGCCTGCCCGCGGCAGAAGCCTGACCGTAAGGGAGGGCTTTCTTATACCTCGGCGCTAAAGAAAGCCCTCCCTGACGGTCAGGCTTCCGCCATCATTGCTTTTTTTCAAATTTTCTTTATACTCACATCCGTACTGACATCTCAGCCTTTACGCCCACGCACCTAAAAGGCTCATTCTCAAAAAATTAGATAGATTATTTCACGCCCGCTTAGAATCTTTATGAAACACCTCACTGCGCTTTTTAGCCTTTTCACCCTCGTTTTGTCTTTATTTATCGTACCGTCCCAAGTCAGTGCATCGACACAGATCGATATTACCGGCCCGCTCGGCAGCGAGAGGTTCGGGCAAACCGTAACTGCGCTGCCCAATGGCAATATTGTCGTTACCGATTCGTTTTATGATGCCCCGGGGCCGATCTCCAACGTCGGCGCGGCATATTTGTACAATGGTGCAACCGGGGCACTTATCAGCACGTTGACCGGTACCACGGCGAATGACAGCATCGGCAGCAACGGCGTCACGGCATTGACGAACGGCAATTATGTCGTTAGCAGCTCAAGTTGGGGAGCGACGGATTTTGGAGCGGCTACATGGGGCAGCGGCACGAGCGGCATCAGCGGTGTCGTATCGAGCGCCAATTCACTGGTCGGCTCGGCGGCAAGTGATTTTGTCGGCAACGGCGGCATCACGGCATTGACGAACGGCAATTATGTCGTCCGCAGCCCAAGTTGGGATACGTCGGATTTTGGAGCGGCCACGTGGGGCAGCGGCACGAGCGGCATCAGCGGTGTCGTATCGGCCGCAAATTCGCTGACCGGCTCGGCGGCGAATGATCTTGTCGGCAACAACGGAATCACGGCATTGACGAACGGCAATTATATAGTCCGCAGCTTAGGCTGGGGAGCGTCGGATTTTGGAGCGGTCACCTGGGGCGACGGCACGAGCGGTATCAGCGGTGTCGTATCGAGCGCCAATTCTCTGACCGGGTCGACGGCGAATGACATTGTCGGAAACGCCGGCGTTACTGTATTGACGAACGGCAATTATGTAGTTGGCAGCAGAAGCTGGGGAGCGACGGATTTCGGAGCGGCCACCTGGGGCAGCGGGACGAGCGGCATCAGCGGTGTCGTATCGGCCGCAAATTCGCTGACCGGCTCGACGGCAGGTAATCTTGTCGGAAACGGCGTCACGGCACTGACGAACGGCAATTATGTCGTCCGCAGCCCAAGTTGGGACGGAGCGGCCGCCAATGTCGGAGCGGCCACATGGGGCGACGGCACCAGCGGCATCAGCGGTGTCGTATCGTCCGCAAATTCGCTGGTCGGCTCGACG
>JANMSP010000077.1:0-19497 GCA_031389475.1 Pyrinomonadaceae bacterium | reverse complement strand
ATAGTCGTGGCGAACGATATCACGGCGAGCGGTGCGGGATTTAATACGGATACGAATATTGCGACGATATTGACCAAAAATGAAGAGCAGATCGAGCTGCCGCTGATGTCGAAACGAGAGACGGCGGACAGGATTTTGGACGAGATCGTGAAATTGAGAAAAGTTTAATGCAGACTGAAATTAGCGAATTGATTAGAGATATTAGGGAACAGGTTCTCTATCTGCAGGAATTGGGCGTTTCTGATTTGAAGGCGGAATTGGCGGAAATTTCAGATTTCAAATACGGAAAATCGGAATACGGGAAATGAGATTCTAAGGTCTGTCGCAGCTCCTATTGAGAAATATATTCCGGCTGAACCTTTAAAAATACCTTTGAAAACTACGGCTACGCGTAGAGAAAGCGAGCCTTCGCGACTTGCCACTTTGCCGTCACTGGCTAGCAGAAAGTTGACGCCGCCGGTTGATGTAAAGCCGAAAATCGCGGAGCACGAGGAAATTGAGATGCCAATAGCTAGGGCCGAAAAAATAACGAGCGATACATTGTTCGGCGATCTGAGCCAGACTTTGCCGGAGGTTGCGGAGACTATCGAAGATATTCGGCTCGACATCGGCAACTGCACGCGGTGTCCGCTGCATGAGGGACGGACGAAAATCGTACATACGACCGGCAACTTCACCGGCGATCTAATGTTCGTCGGTGAGGCTCCGGGTGCGGATGAGGACGATCAGGGTCTGCCATTTGTCGGGCGTGCGGGACAGCTTTTGACGAAAATAATTGAGGGAATGGGAATGAAGCGTGATGATGTGGTGATCGGCAATATCAACCGCTGCCGCCCGCCGCAGAACCGCCAGCCGACACTGCCCGAAGCCGAAACCTGCCGGCCGTTTCTGCTTCGCGAGATCGCGGTTATCCGCCCGAAAGTGGTCGTCGTGATGGGCAATACGGCTCTGCATAATCTGCTTGAAACGAAAACCGGCATCACGAAAATGCGCGGCCAATTTCACGATTATTTCGGCGTGAAAGTAATGCCGACTTTTCATCCGGCCTATTTGCTTCGCGATCCGCGAAAGAAACGCGAGGTTTGGGAAGATATGAAAATGGTTCGTGACTATCTCGCGACCGGGAAGTGATAGTTACACCGGGAATTTTAACGCAAAGCCGCCAAGATGCAATGGTAAGAATAGATGGTCGAATACAGGCGGAATCGTTTTGATTTCACTTAGCGGCTTTGCGACCTAGCGGCTTTGCGTTAAAAACTGCTACCGTATAAGAAAATTCCAGGTTGTTACAACACAAGGCTTAATTTACAAGGAAACCTTGTCGGCGTTACATTTTGAATCCGAAACGAAACCCTGTGCGAAATATTCCGTAAGCAAAACCATATTAACGTTTAGGGGTTATAGAGTATGTTGGGATTAAGCGAAACCATTCAAGCGAGAGATCTAGATTCCAAACGATTGGCGGCGGGATTTGAGAAATGCTGCGAGATCACCCGTAAATATGGTACGAGCTTTTACTTCGCAACCCAGTTTTTCCCGAAAGAAACGCGTAATGGCATTTACGCGATCTACGCATTTGCGCGGATCCCGGATGAGATCGTTGATGATCCGAACGCGAAGAATAAACAGGCGGCGATTGCCGAGCTCGAAGAATGGCGGCAGAAATGGCTGGCGGCGATGACTCTCGGCGGCAGCGATGACGATGTGATGAATGCTATCGTTTATGCCTTCCACAAATACAAAATCCCCGTTAGCGAAGGCGAGGCGTTTCTGAAATCGATGTTTCAGGACGAGGAAAAGAACACCTACAAAAACTATGCGGAGCTCGAAGATTATATGTACGGCTCGGCCGGCGTTATCGGATTAATGGTGACGAGAATAGTCGGTTTTACGTCCGAAGCGGCGTTTCCATTTGCTTTGAAATTGGGCTACGCTTTTCAACTGACGAATTTCCTGCGTGACATCCGCGAAGACTGCGACGATCTTGGTCGTGTCTATATGCCGGAAGATGAAATGGTGAAATTCGGACTCGACCGCAAAGATATTTTCCGGCACGCGAGCGATGAAAGATTTACCGCGTTCATGAAGTTTCAGATCGAACGAAATCGCCAGGTTTATCGTGAAGCTTTGCCCGGAATAAAAATGCTTCATTGGCGCGGGCGGCTTGCGGTTCGTGTTTCATATGTGCTTTACAAAGCTATTTTGAACGAGATCGAACGGGCGAATTATGACGTTTATTCAGGCCGTGTCCGCACCAATTCCCAGCAAAAGATCGCCCTGTCAATAAAAGCCCTTGCGGGCGTCTATGAATAAAAAAGTAGTGATTATCGGTGCCGGGATCGGCGGACTCGGTGCTGCTGGCCTTTTTGCCAAAAAGGGTTACGACGTTACTGTCCTTGAAAAAAATCCAAATTTCGGCGGGCGTGCGAATGTTTTCGAAGCGGAAGGTTTTCGCTTTGATATGGGACCGTCCTGGTATTTGGCGCCCGATCTTTTCGAGCATTACTTCGATCTTGTGGGCGAAAAAGTCGACGATCACCTGACGCTCGAACGCCTCCAGCCTTCCTACCGCATTTTTTTTCGCAACAGCCCGGACAATGTCGATATAAATTCGAACATCGATATAGACGCGCAAACCTTCGACGCGATTGAGGAAGGCGCGGGCGAGAAACTGAAAGCCTACCTGAAACAGTCCGAATATCAATACGGCGTCGCCACGCAGCATTTCATGTATAAGAATTACGACACGATATTCGATTTTTTGAATAAACGCGTCGCGACCGAAGGGCAGAAACTTTCGGTATTCTCAAACATGCATTCGTTCGTGTCGAAGTTTTTCAAATCGCAGAAGCTGCGGCAGATAATGGAATATACGATGGTTTTCCTCGGCACTTCGCCGTACGAAGCACCGGCGCTCTATAACCTGATGTCGCACATGGATTTTAATCAGGGCGTATTTTATCCGAAGGGCGGTTTTTACGAACTGATAAATTCGCTGGTCGCGATTGCGGAGAAAAACGGAGCGGTTTTGCGTTCGGATTGCGCGGTCGCCGAGATAATTGTCGAAAGCGGAGAAACGAGCGGCGTGCGGCTCGAAAGCGGTGAAATCGTTGCGGCGGATATTGTAATCTCAAACGCCGATATGTGGTTCACCGAAACCAAACTGCTCGCTGAAAAATGGCAGACGCACAAGCAGAAATATTGGAATAAAAAAGTTTTGGCGCCGTCCGCTTTTATAATGTATCTCGGCGTCAGCGAAAAATTGCCTTCTTTGATCCATCATAATCTGCTGTTTTCCGAAGACTGGCGAAAAAACTTTGACGATATTTACAAAAATCCGCAATTGCCGAATGAGCCCTCATTATATGTCTGTGCGCCGAGCGTGACCGATGGCGGAGTCGCACCGGAAGGGAAAGAGAATCTATTTGTTCTAGTGCCGATAGCTTCGGATCTGGAAATGTCCGATGCGGAGAAGGAGCGTTATTCGGAGTTGGTTTTGGCATTGATGGAAAAGGAAATGAACCTGCCCGGCCTGCGTGAAAAGATCGAATACAAAAGACTCTACACAGTCGCGGATTTTGCGGCAGATTATAATAGTTTCAAAGGCACGGCACTCGGACTAGCCCACACCATCTGGCAGACGGCGATATTCCGGCCTAAAAATCAATCGAAAAAGGTTAAGAATCTGTTCTATGTCGGCGCGGGAACGAATCCGGGAATCGGCACGCAGATATGTCTGATAAGCGCGGAATTGGTTTATAAACGGGTTCACGGGATCAAGACTGCGGAGCCAATGACAGAACTTTAAGTGTCATGCCTGATTTAAAGTTCTTAGTACCGTGGCTGCTCTGGGCTATGCCCATCTATTTGCGGAAAAGCTATGCTTTTCCGCAGTCTGCATCAATGATCTGCGGCTATGCCGCCATTCTTACATCACTGAGGAAGCGGCGGCATAGCCGCATTGAGAGTTGTTAGCGTAACGGAAAAGCATAGCTTTTCCGCAAATAAGGCGGCATAGCCGCGAATCAGGGAATGAAAACTCGAATGTTGCTCCATACTGCGAACCAGAACAAAGCAAATCCGCTGGCGGCGTTGAGCAAAGGAAAATACTTGTAAATTGTGAATATTTTTTCTTGATCATAGAACGATATGAAAATCATCACGGCATAGACTAAACCAAGGACAACGCTTAAGAGTCCGATATATTGATAGGTCAATACGGCCGAAGCAACATAAAGGATGAGGCAGAAAATCAGAGTCCGATGTTTGCCGAGCGATGTAGCGATAGTCTCTAGATTTGCTTCACCGTCGGCCTCAATATCGGGAATTGCGGAATAGGCGTGCATCGCCATCGTCCATAATCCGGCGGCGGCGATTATCGCAAGCGGCGCGTCTTGGCCGGACATCATTCGGTAAGCGAAAAGGCCGGGAAATACATATAGAATATTGAAAAGGGAATCGATAAGCGGCCGTGCTTTCGCGCGAATCGGCGGAGTGGAATAAAAGACCGAAAAGAAGACAAAGCCGAGCAGCAACAGAAATGTTTTGAAACCCGTGAAACCGGCGGCGATCGCGAAAGGAAGATTGAAAATTAGAATCCAGATTAAAAGCGATTTGTGGCTTTCCGGCCGGACAAGCGCTTCATATTCCGCTTTTTTCGGATTTAGCCGGTCGGTTTCGAAATCGAAAATATCGTTGATGCCGTAGATCAGAAGGTTTGCCGGGAAGAGAAAATAGATCGCGAAAATCAAATTTTCAATTCGCAGGAAATCAGCCTGATTATTCGCCGCCGCCGCCAGCCCGACGATGTACGGGCCGAAAACATATAGCCAGAATCGCGGCCGGCTGACCTTTAGCAAAAAACGGAGATCGGGCATAAATCAGTATAGCGTAACGATGTTCAAGAATCCCAAACTAGCCTCTTTATCAGGGCTTGCTTTAATTTTACTGGCAGTGATCGCGTTTTACGCGGTGGAGTTCGCGGCGCCCGAATCTTCGCAATATAGTTTCGCAACAATATTCCTGATCTGTTCATTGCCGACATATTGGGCGGTAAAAATGTGGCTCGGTTGGCGTGAAAGTATTATGTCAATTACGGGTCTCGCCATTTATGCGTTTATGGTTCAGGACGCCGTTAGCGGTTTCGGTCTGACTTTTAAAGAGTTCGATTTTTCCAGTCAACCTGGATTCAGTATTTTTGGCCCGATGCATTTGATGATGGTAGCAGCGTGGCCCGCGTTGTTGCTTGCGTCATATGCAATTTCGTCCAACTCGTCTTCGAACAGATTCAACAGAACAGTTTTGACGGCGCTGTTGGTGACCGCATCTTCTGTCCTGCTCGATTGGGTAGCATTGGAGCATTTTCTCTGGCGTAATTTGCCGGGCGATATCCCTTACGGCCACGTAATTTCAAATATTGCGGGCTGGCTGCTACTGGGATCATCTGCTTCAATTATTTTTGATAGTGAGGTGGTTCGCCAAAATCCTTTACTCCCGACTCCGGTGCAGATCGTGACGGCTGCAATATTCATTACTTTTTTTTGGATGATGCTTGCCGGTTTCGCTTTGCTGATCGTTCCTGCTGCGGCGTGTGCAGTCCTGCTTTTGGGACTGATCGTATTCTATCGAAAATATTACTACGCCTTTGACGAAATGATCGTGCTGGTCGATGAAGATAATAATGCGATTGGAACTGTGCGAAAATCGGAAGTACACGACGGCGACACGAAACTGCATCGAGCGTTTTCGGTCTTTCTATTTAATTCCAAAGGCGAATTGCTATTGCAGCAGCGGGCATTTTCCAAGAAAACATGGCCGGGCGTGTGGTCGAATTCGTGCTGCGGTCATACGATGCTGCATGAAAGTTCGGAAGCGGCGGGAATCAGGCGGGTCGGTTTTGAACTTGGGCTGAAAAATACGAAATTGACTATGGCTTTGCCGGATTTTCGATACAGGGCTGAAAAAGACGGTGTTGTAGAAAACGAGATCTGTCCGGTGCTGATCGGATTCACCGATAAGATGCCGCACCCAAATCCGGACGAAATAGCTGTCATTAAGTGGGTCGATTGGGAAGAGTTTCTATTGTCGTTAAAAGATCCGGCGACGGAGATCTCGCCGTGGGCGATTGAAGAGGTAGAATTGCTGGCGAAGAGTGAGGTTTTTCAAAATGCGTATCGCTCAAATACGCGTCCGACTTAATCGAATATCTAACGGTATGCATTGAGGTTGTCCAAACTTGTCTTAATAAATTGCCTCCAGCTTTGGCTGGAGGTTAAATTATTTGGAACGAAGCGGCTTTAGCCGAATTTGTGAATGAACCAAGCATCCTTGTCGCTGTAGTAAAAGTTGAGCTAAGGCTAGTCGGGATTATATATCTAAATCTGTTCGGCTAAAGCCGCCGATCTGTTGATGAATCTAACCTCCAGCTAAAGCTGGAGGCAATTTATCGGATTTCGATATAGCTCAGGCTGGATTTGGATGTGATAATCTGTTGGCAAATCAAATCCTTTTCCGGGAGCATACATTTATGAAAAAATTTCTCACTTTAATGTTCGTTATCGGCATTGTGTTTTCACCTTCCGTAACTTTGGCGCAGAAGGGCGGATTTGCCGAGATGAAGCAGCTTCAAGGGCCACAGAATCCTCGTTTGGGCTTTGTGATCCACGGCGGTGCGGGCGTTATCACTCGCGGTTCGCTGACGCCGGAACGGGAAAAAGAGTATCGCGTGAAGCTTGAAGAAGCTTTATTCGCGGGATACAAAGCACTTCAGGTGGGGAAAACCGGGCTCGACGCGGTGGAGATCGCCATTCGTATTCTTGAGGATTCGCCGCTTTTTAACGCCGGAAAGGGCGCGGTTTTTACGAATGAAGGCAAGAATGAGCTTGACGCATCGATAATGGACGGCAAGACTTTGGCCGCCGGTGCAGTCGCCGGGCTTCGGCACGTCAAAAATCCGATCACGCTGGCGCGGGCGGTGATGGAAAAATCCGAGCATGTGATGATGGTCGGGGATGGAGCGGAAAAATTTGCTAAAGAGCAAAAGATAGAGCTAGTTGACGAAAAATATTTCTGGACGCAGCCGAGATGGGATTCTCTGCAGAAGATATTGAAGGAAGAAAAAGCGAAAGGAGTCAAGAGTCTGGAGTCGAGAGTCGAGAGGCCAAAGACTTCAGACTCCCGACTCTCGACTCTCGACTACAATCGATTTGGGACGGTCGGTGCGGTTGCGCTTGATAAGAATGGCGATCTGGCCGCCGGGACTTCGACCGGTGGAATGACGAATAAGCGATACGGCCGCGTCGGCGATGCTCCAATTATTGGTGCGGGAACCTACGCGAACAATAATACCTGTGCAATTTCGGCGACCGGTTGGGGCGAATATTTTATCCGGCTCGGCGTCGCCCGTGATATATCCGCGGTAATGGAATATCGGGGAATGCCGATTCAGCAAGCGGCGGACTTTGTGATTCAGGACAAACTGCAAAAACTCGGCGGCGACGGCGGCATTATTGCGGTCGATAAATTCGGCAATATCGGGATCTCGTTCAACTCCGAAGGCATGTATAGAGCATATATCAACGCGGAAGGAAAGGCGGTCGTCGAAATTTACAAGTAATTTAGTGGTGAACGGTTAGTGGTAAGTGGTGAGTTTTTTATCTCCTTCACTATTCACTCACCACTAACCACTATCCACTAAAAACCATGCTTTCAGCGGAAATAATTGCGGTCGGGTCGGAGCTTTTGACGCCGGAGAAGACCGATACGAACAGCCTTTGGCTGACGGCGAAGCTTAATGAGATCGGCGTTGAGGTTAAGCTTAAGACGATCGTCGGTGACGACGAGGCGCGGCTCGAAGAAACTATAAAGGACGCGCTGAAACGCTCAGACATTGTTATATCGACCGGCGGACTAGGGCCGACTGAGGACGACGTGACGCGGCAGGTTTCGGCGAGAGCGGTGGGCCGCGAACTCGTTTATCACGAGCATCTTGTCGTCGAACTACGGGAGAGATTTAAACGCTGGGGACGCGAGATGCCCGAGATCAACAAACGGCAGGCATATGTGATCGAAGGTGCGGAAATTTTGCCGAATCCGAACGGTTCTGCGGTTGGAATGATGCTGGAGATTGCGGAAAAATTCTTCGTCGTGCTGCCTGGGCCGCCGCGGGAACTGATGCCGATGTTTGAAAACTATGTTTTGCCGAAGCTGAAGGCAAAGGCTGGTGAGATATTCGTAAAACGGCGCGTTTTGAAAGTTTCCGGTCTAGGCGAATCGGCGGTTGATGAAGCGATTGCACCTATTTATAAATCGTTTGATTCAGTGCAAACCTCGATACTTTTCAACAAAAGTGAAGTTGAAGTTCATCTTTTTGTACAGGCTGATTCCGATGCGGCCGCCGAAAATGTGTTGGATGATGTGGCCAAAAAAATTGCGGAGAAGCTCGGCATCGCTGTTTTTGCGTTAAACGGCGAATCGATGGAAGAAATCATCGGCACAATGCTGACCGAACGCGGGCAAACGTTGTCGGTCGCCGAAAGCTGCACCGGCGGTTTGATCGCGATGCGGCTGACCGACATTTCGGGTTCGTCCAAATATTTTACCGAAGGCGCGGTAACTTATTCGAATGAGGCGAAAATGCGGACGCTCGGTGTGCCGGATGAGATTATTAAAAATTTTGGAGCGGTCAGCGCCGAAACCGCCGAAGCTATGGCGGCGGGAATGCGCGCACGAGCCGCGACGGATTACGCCATTTCCGTGACCGGAATTGCCGGGCCGGACGGCGGCTCGGAAGAGAAGCCGGTCGGAACCGTATTTATCGGTTATTCCGATGAAAAGCAGACAAAATCGATGAAGATGACAATGCCGGGCGACCGTTATTTGATCCGCTGGCGTTCGAGCCAGGCGGCGCTCGATTATCTCCGGCGGCAATTGCTGAAAGTGCCGCAATGAAGATAAAAGGCATTTTCGAAAAGATTCGCAATCAAATCAAAGAGTTGGGAAAACTGACGCCGATCGCGTTAATTACTACTTTTTTGCCAATTCCGGGAGCCATCGCACTGCTTTTTTTTGGGCCGGCTTTCGGTAATTGGCTGCGTGAAAATTCCGAAGTTGGTTTCGCCGCTTATTTTCTGGTCGTGCTGGTTTTTTGCGGGCTGGCTTTGATGGCGACGAATGTGATCGGGCTAATCGGCGGATGGGCGTTCGGGATATATCTCGGGTTGGCGATTCTGATGGCTGGAATCGTCGGGGCGGCTTTTATTTCATTTCTTATACACCGCCGGATCGTTGGCGATAAACTTCCGGAGATCACCGGAAAACATCCGAAGGCGCAGGCGATATACGAAGCGCTCGTCGAGCAGGGATTTTGGCGGGCGGTGATTATCATTTTTCTTGTCCGGCTGTCGGTGATAATGCCATTCGCGCTGACGAATTTTCTGCTGGCGTCGGCGAAGGTTCCGTGGCCATCTTATCTATTGGGTACGCTCTTCGGGATGCTGCCGCGTTCCGGAGCGGTCGTTTTCGCGGGTGCCGGATTGTCGGAATTGAATTTCGATGATCCTTCGCAAAACTGGATCATCGCACTGGGAATCACCGCGACGGTCGTCATGGTGATCGTTATTTCTATTATCAGCAGAAGGGCGCTCGACGGCCTAACCGGAGCCCGGACGCCCCCGTCCGGATGAGCGTTGCTTCAACGCGAAAAAGCCTTCTGTCTCCCGGCAGATTTCACGCAACGTAACGCGTTCGCGGACTTCGCGGGCGGACAAAGGTGTCCGCGTTCCATCGGCGGGCGGACGAAGGTGTCCGCGTTCCCGGACGTAGGCGTCTACGCTCTGGTTGTATTTGCTGATAAAACTTGCTTTTTTCGGATTTTCAGCCCAAAATTGGATGTGGCGCGCACTCACCGGCGCGGGACATGCGATGTTTTTGAAACTTTGCGCAAACTGATTCGTGTAAAAACGCGGAACCAGGCTTTTAACAGTTCAAACCTTCAGCTTATTTATTATGAAAAGATCAGCATATCTTCGATTTTCGCTTACTCTCGTTTTGGTCGCTTCGATGCTTTCGCCGATGGCGGTTTTGGCCGTTGGTGACGGGAAAAAGTATTTTAAGACCGGAATGAAGCACGAGTCCGCCGAGCAATGGGACCAGGCCGTGGAACAATTTGCCCTGGCCGTGACCGAAGATCCGAAGAACCCGGAATATCGTCTGCATTTACAGCGTTCACTTTTCAATGCATCGCAGATGTACATGAAAAAGGGCAATGTCGCCGCGAACGAGAAGGATTACGAGGGAGCTTACATCGCTTTTCGAAAGGCCTACGCCTACGATCCGGTGAATGAACTCGCGAAAGCGGAAATGGCCCGGATGGTACGGCTGCAAACCGAATCGAAAGGCGGCACAGTCGAAGGCAAGACCGATGCAAACGGACAGGTAAAGCTTGTTCCAACGGGCTTCAATGCTCAAACACCGCAGGATGTTCAGGTGCCTCAGCGGCTTGAAAAACTCCGGAGCCTTCCGTTCCCGACGGGAATTCCGCTTCAGCAAATCGTAAAAGATCTGGCCAAGGACCTTGAGTTGAATGTGCTTTTCGATACGGAATCCCGGCTTGATAACCGGAAGGTGCAGATCGATATACGTGACGTTTCTTCTGCAAAGGCGCTCGATTATATATTTCTGCAGGAAAATCTTTTCTTTCAAAAGGTCGGCCCGCGTACGATCCTGGTCGCGACCGGAAACCGCCGCACTAATTTTCAGCAGCTTGTGCTGCGAACATTTTATCTCGCCAACGCCAGCCCGAAGGACGTAAAGGCAATTATCACATCGGCGATTCCCGCACAGCCCGGCCGCAGCCAGACCATCGTGCTGGAAGATGCCGCGACAAACAGCATCACCATCCGCGACACGCAGGAAAATATTCGATTGATCGGAAAGCTTATCTCGTCACTGGATAAAGACCGTGCGGAAGTGGTGATGGATGTTGCAATCTATGAGGTTAATAAGAGTGACCTGCTGCAGCTCGGAAACCAGGTTGGAAGCGAGTCATCGCTTACAAGCCTCGGCGGATCTACGCGCGGGGTGGTGACCGCCGACGGAAGCACAAATCTCTTTGCAAATGGTGTTGTCAACGCGACGACCAAATTGATTCCGCAAATATTCGGTGTTGGCCTGATTGTTCCGGAGGTCAACCTTTCTGCATTCCAGCGAAAGCGTAATACCAAGCTTATTGCTTCGACACAGATCCACGCGTTCAATAATGAAGATTCGTCAGCCCGGATCGGCCAGCGTGTTCCGGTCAGGACGGCATCTTTTGCTCCGACTTCGGGACAGGGTCAAAACAACAACCAAGTATTTGGCGACGTTTTCAATTACGAACAGGTCGGCCTAACATTGAAGTTTAAGCCGATCGTTTTTCCGAATCAGGATGTGCAGGTTGCGATGGAGATCGAATCCAAGGATGTTGCGGGAGCGCTCACCGATCAGCCGGTGTTCACTGAAAGAAGCATCAAGGGAACGGCTCGCGTCCAGAATAACAAAACACTGCTTCTCGCGAGCGTCGCGCAAAATCAGCAATCGAATGGAAGGCAGGGATTGCCGCTGCTAGGATTGATACCAATTATCGGACGTCTTTTTACGGCTCCTACCAAAGACAATCAGCAGGTTGATATCGTTATTGCGATCACTCCGCGTGTTATCCGCGCACCTTCGATACTGCCTGAGGATGAGATTGAAAGGCCGACCGGAAGTTTGGCGACGCCGACGAACGGATCGCTGGAGGCGATGGTGATTCAGGAAGACCGCGACGAATTCCTGGCGTCGGTAAGGCGTCTTCCGACGATGGCTACGGTTCAACTGCCCGATCAGGCAGCCAGCCCGGCTTATGTTCGCGGAGCCGTTCCGCAGGCGAATCCGGTTGAAGCCCCGGTTGAAACGCAGACAGCGAATACCGGTGCAGCCACGTTGAATTTACGCCCGATTGATTCGAGCGTTAAAACGCTGGCGATCAGTCAGACATCGGACACTTCGATGCAGAACTCGGAACGGCCGACCTTGGTTCCACTGCCGGCCTCATTGAATCCGATATCGGATTCTCCGGTTGCCGAACTGCAAATTTCATGGAATCTTGCCGCGATGAAGAAGGGCGAGAAAATGAAAATCCCGGTTATGGTCAAAAGTGCGACATTGTTTCGCTCGGCTGTGCTTGGGCTTCGGTTTGACGATAAGAAATTAGCGGTAAGGTCGGTAAGCTTCGGGGATATTTTCGGTGCTGGAATCGCGAATACGAATGCCGATCCGTTCCTGAACAATAACGGGCGGATGAACGTTTCGCTTTCATTGCCGCAGGGCACGGTCGGAAGCGGCTCGGGAATTCTCGCTTACGTCGAGGTCGAAGCACTTACGGACGGAACGCCGGAGATCACACTCGAAAGGGATGTGTTGGCCCTGCTAGCTCAGGACGGTAGGAATTTTGCGGTAAAGTTCTAAAATGAAGTTTCAAGTTTCAAGTTTCAGGTTTCAAGTTCGAAAGCGAAAGGCTGAGGGATTTACGCTATTTGAGCTTGTGATAACACTGACTGTGCTGGCGATTGTCATAATGGGCACGATTCCGCTTGCACAGAATGCGGTAAAGCGGCAGCGGGAATTGAGACTAAGGGAAAGCTTGCGGATGATGCGGCAGGCAGTTGACGAATTCAAGCGCGATACGCTCGGGGCTTGTACAGGAAATCCGGTGGGAGATCGTAATCCTCCGCCCGATCCGCGGACCCGTGTCGTGATCGAAGACTGCGAAATATTTGATACGCTAAACATTGACCGCTATCCGCCGACGATTGAGCAACTTGTGGATGGCGTTAAGGTAAGGCAGCGGGCAGTTAATATGCAGGGCGGCCAAGGTCTTGGAAATACTAAGTGGACCGCGGGAGACGGAACTGAGGAAGTAATTAAATATTATCTTCGTGAACTACCGGTCGATCCGATGACCGGCGAGAAGGATTGGAAATTTCGCTCGTCCTATCAATCGAAGGACGACGAAAATTGGGACGACATCAATGTATTCGATGTCCGTTCCGCCTCGGACGAAGAGGCTTTGAATGGGGAGAAATATAGTGACTGGTAGGGGACAGTGGTTAGTGGTTAGTGGTGAGTGGTTAGTAAAAACCGGGGCCACGAATAAATCGAAGACGCAGCGAGGGTTTTCGCTGCTGGAGTTGATGATTGCGATGTTTATCATGATCATCTTGCTTTCGGTTGCTCTGCCTACGTATCAGCGGACGACGCAGTATGCTCGGGAAACGGTGCTGAAGGAAAACCTGTGGCAGATGCGCCGGGCGATCGATCAATTTGCGGCGGACAAAGGAAAGCTGCCGCAATCGGTGGAAGATTTGGTCGAAGGCAAGTATCTGCGAGAGATGCCCGTCGATCCGATCACCGAAAAAGCCGAGTGGAACGAATTGCAGGGCGAAGACCCGAACAAACCCGACGCCGAGCAGGGAATGAAGGACGTCAAAAGCATGGCCGAAGGCGAGGACAGCGAAGGGAAAAGATACGAGGAGTACTAGGAAACGGTGAGTGGTTAGTGGTAAGTGAAGAACCTCTATCACTCACCACTCACCACTCACCACTAAATAAATGTTTTCTGCATTAACCGAACCGAATTATCCGAAGGCCGCGATCGGGCTTGAGAAGGACAGCGTTACGGCGCTTTCGCTGCAAAAGGAAGGGCGCGCGTTTGGTATCAAGCAGGCGGCGACTATCGAACTGCCTTCGAATTTGCTGAACCCGAACTTTCTGGAAAAAAACATTTCTAATGCCGCCGAACTGCGCGTACTGCTGGAAGAGGCTGTGACTACATCCGGTTTGATGAAACAGAAGCTGTGGTCGGTGTCGCTGCCAAGCAACACAGCCCGGTCTGCGATTCTGACATTAGACAGCGGTGCCGCGAAAAACGAATCGGAAGACATTTTGGATTGGAAGGCCGAGCAGAGTTTTGGAGCACCGGCCGCCGACCTCAGGATCACGCGGCAGAAGATCGCCCCGGATAAGGAAGGCAAAACGCGCTATTTCGCGACCGCAGTCAAACTGTCCGTGATCGATGAATACGAAACCATCTTCGAAGGCCTCGGCTGGAAGGCCGGGCTGGTGCTGCCTCGAGCCGTCAGCGAAACGCGCTGGCTGGTGGATAATTCGGCAGATACTGATTCAATGCTCATCAGCTCGCAGAATGACGGATTTACCGCATTGCTATTACGAGGCGGCGAACCAGCGGTTGTCCGCTCAGTCACCTGCACGGTCAGCGAACGCGATGACGAAATTTATCGCCTGCTGATGTTTTATAACGACCGTTTCGCGGACGATAAAAGCGGCAATTTCCTCGACAAGCTGCTGATTATCGGCAAAGGCATGGTTCCGGCTAAGATAAAGGAAATTTCAGCGGAAGCGTTGGGAACGGCTCTTCGTATTCTCCGCCCGGAAGAGGTCGGGTTAAACATTCCCGCTAGCAGCTTAAATTTTGATGACCTTGCCGCCCCGGCGGGACTCGCCGCCTACGGGTATCGGTAACAACGGCAAGAGTAACGCCTTTAGGCGGGATTCTTACGAGGCGCTTTCACGCCTAAAGGCGTTACTCTTGCCGTTGAATCATTCGCCCTGTCACGATCACCTTCGCCTTATCACATTTGTGTTTTACAATGCCACCGCGCTCATTTAATTTAATAGTGCATCAAACTCTTTAACGGGGAACTATTAAATTAGCCAAGCCTGCGAAAAAAACACATGACAGCTTCATCGATTGCACCGCGAAATATACGTGAATTGACCGACGGGGAACTGATCGTCAAAGCCATCGGCCGCAGCGAAGATGGTTTTGAGGAACTTGTTCGCCGCTATCAAAGGCCTATCACCGGCTACGTTTTCCGTATGCTGGGCGATTACGAATCGGCGCTCGACGTCACTCAGGAAGTTTTCATAAAAGTTTACAACTCGCTCGAACGCTACAGTTCGGAATACAAATTCTCGACCTGGCTGTACCGCATCGCCCATAATGCCGCGATCGATAATATGCGGCGGAATTCAATAAATACGCAAAGTATCGAAACCGAAAACGCCGACGGAACGTATCAACTCCAGATCGAAAGTCCGAGGCCTTCGCCGGAGCAGGACCACGAGCGAAGCGAATGGCGGACAGAGATCGATGCAGTGGTAAAACGCTTGCCCGCGCCGTATCGCGAGCTGATTTTACTAAGGCATTCGCAGGATCTGAGTTACGACGAGATCGCGGTAATCACTAACCTGCCGCTTGGAACGGTAAAAAACCGTTTGTTCCGTGCACGGGAGATGATGCGGGAAATATTCGTCGAACGCGGGTTTCCGGGTATTTAATGAAAAGGATTATATTTCGGCCGAATGACATCGCAAACTTCTCAAATCAAGAATAAATGTCCCTCTGACGAAATTTCGGCATACATCGACGGTGAACTGTCACCAGCCGATGAACTGGATTTGGAAAAGCACTTATCCGCCTGCAGCGTTTGCGTTGCCGAACTGAATCAGCAAAAGAGTTTTCTTTTCGCCCTAAGCTCATCTCTCGAACAGGAAAAAGAATTCGACCTTCCAAAAAATTTCTCAAGAACAATAGTAGCCACTGCTGAAAGCCGCGTCACCGGGCTGCGGCGTCCGCGCGAACGATTTAACGCCGCTTTCATCTGCACCGCATTATTTTTGTTTATACTGCTGGCGTTGGGAAGCGATGCGGAATCCTTGTCCGGTGTTTTTGGAATGGCGCTGGAGAAAGCGGCCGCTGTCGGGGCTTTTGCATTCCGCCTTGTATCCAGCGTTTCTCTCGGCGTAGCAGTTGTGGCACGTTCGGTTTCTTCGCAGATCGTTTTTAACTCGTATTTTTCATTTTTACTTTTCGCCGGGTTGTTTGGATTCTCATTGTTCGCGTGTTCGCGGTTGATAATTCGCCATGATCGAGCCTAGTTCCGGGTCAGAACCGAGAGCGGTAGCGACCTGGGCACTTGCTCGTGAGGTAAAAGAACCCCGGTCGCTACTGCTCTCGGTTCTGACAAGCATCGCCGAGCAGCGCACTGGATTTGAAAAGTGGAACATCTACTCGCAATAAAATCTACATTTCTATCGTATCAATGGCTATCAAACCGGCGGGTTTTTATCGTGCTTGCCTTTTTTTTAACTGTTCCGCTGTCGATCTTAGCGAATACCAACGTTTCGCTTTCGGCGGATGAGCAGACGATGACGGTCGAGAATGCTCCCGAAACGGAAGTCATTTCATTCGGCAAAACGGTGATCGTAAAGCAGAGCGCGAAGGGCGTTTTTGTATTCGGCGGCGATATCATCATCGAAGGCCGCGTCGAAGGCGATGTCGGAACTATCGGCGGTTCGGTGATTCAAAAAAAGGATGCATTTGTTGGCGGCGATGTGATCGTATTTGGCGGCTCGTATAAACCGGAAGCCGATAAGCCGCTGCGAAACGAAGGTAAGGAAACGATCATGATCGGCGTATTTGAAGAAGAACTCCGAAGCCTGTCGCAAAATCCTTCCGAGCTTTTTTCGCCCAGTTTTTCTCTTGCCTTTTTCGCCCAGCGTGCGCTTTCCATATTGTTTTGGTTCGTTGTTACACTCGGTTTTGCGACTATCGCGCCCGGTGCGGTCAGCAGATCGATCGCCCGTGTAAACCTCTCCGCGTTAAAGGTGATCGGAATCGGCTTTTTCGCGTTTTTGGTAGCGACGATCGGTATAGTGGCGAGCTTCAGTATTTTGCCGAATTACCTTAGCGGCATTCTAGGCCTGATGTCATTTGTGCTGTTGATGCTGGCATTTGTTTTCGGCCGCGTTGTGTTGAATGTCAGTTTTGGAAAACTGCTGCAAAAATATTTCCTGCCAAATAAGAATCACTCGGAAACACTCGCAATATTTATCGGGGTCGTCGTCTGGACGGTCATTTTATCGATTCCTTATTTGTGGCCTTTTGCTCTTCTGGCTTTATTTTCCGCTGGTATAGGCCTCGTTCTAACGGCCCGCTCACCGGGCGGATGGAAGACAAATTAAGACGCCATCCGCTTTGTTTACAATTCTTTACATTTAAAGTCGAACCTTAGCGCGACGAAATACGTCATACTTGATTCGCGGGCATCTTTTCGGGTGAATCTGCGTTTAAATAGTTCACGAATTGGAATCTTTATTATGCGAAATAAATTATATCTATTGCTTTCAATCGCGGTGCTCTTCGGCACATTTTCGGTTATATCGGCCCAGACGCCCGCGGCTGTCAAGCTTTCGCTCGCTTCCGGGGATGTGGTTTCCATCGATGCAGGCAAAATCGTTCTAAACACGAAGGACGGCGCGCTTGACGTGATGCTCAATGATAAAACGGAATACAAACGAGTATCGCCCGATAATCCTAGTTTGAAGTCGGCGGTTGCAGCTGCCTTCTCGGAAATCGCGAGCGGCGACAAATTGATCGTGACCGGACTTTTCTCCGCAGACAAAAAAACGTTGCCGGCCAGAGCGGTGTACCTAATGACGAAGGCCGACATTGCTCAAAAACAGTCGAAGGAAAGCGAGCAGTGGAAAACGCGCGGCATTTCGGGACGCGTCGCGAAGGTCGATCCACAGACGAACCAGATCAGCATAGAGGTGCGCGGGCTTGGAAATACCACGACCGTGGTCCTGACACCGAAAGAAAACGCAAAATTTCGCCGCTACGCCGCTAATTCGGTAAAATACAGTGAAGCGAAAGAAAGCTCCGTGAGTGAAATACAAGCGGGCGATATGCTTCGCGCAGTAGGCGATAAAAGTGCCGATGGTGCGAGTTTTGCCGCCGAAGAGATCGTGGCCGGTGCATTTCAAACCGTCGCGGGAACCGTAAAAACGGTGGATGCTGCCAAGAACGAAATAGTGATCACAGATCTTCAAACGAAAAAGGACGTGATCGTCGAATTGGGATCGGCGAGCCTTCTTAAAAGGTTTCCGGAAGAAATGGCACAGAGAATGGCCGCAATGCAGACAGGCGGAATGCGTCCCGGCGGAGCGGGAGCAGCAGGAACACCACCACCGGGAAGGCCCAATGGAGGAGCGGGCGGCGGACAGCGGGCCGGCGGCATCGATGATATGCTCGACCGCTTTCCGAACATTACGGCGGCAGATCTAAAGGCCGGTGACATGATCGCGGTCTCCAGTTCAAAGACCGGCAATGTTGACAGGATCACGGCGATCAAACTGCTGGCCGGCGTTGAACCGTTTATTCGTGCGGCACAGGCGGCACCGGTCGGACAGGGCAGACAGCGGACACAGAGTCTTAGCATTCCGGGTCTGGACGGCGGCGATCTTCCGTAAACTTGATATTACCGCTTTAGCGATAGCGGCGTAGGATTTATAAAATACGATTCGACAGGCGACAGAAATGAAATTCATAAAATTATTTATACTAAGCGGATTAATCGCACTTTCTTTTAATACCTCGATATTCGCCCAGCAAACGGGCAGTTTGAACGGCCAAGTGGTCGATACGCTTGGAGCTGTCGTGGTCGGTGCAACCGTTACGGTAATTGCGGCTGATGGAAGCGAAAAGACGACGACGACGAATCAGCGCGGTGAGTTTACGGTTGCGTCCCTGGCTCCCGGAAAATACACGGTTCGCGTTATAGCGGCCAATTTTTCTCAGTACGAAAATTCCGAAGTCGATATCGCGGCGGGCGGCAGGCAGGAGCTTACGATCCCGCTTAATATTGGAGGCGTCGAAGAGCAGGTCGATATTTCGAGCAGCGAAGGCGTTTCGACCGATCCGCAAAACAACGCCGGTGCGACGGTTTTGAACGAAGCCGATCTAGAAGCTTTGCCGGACGATCCGGACGACCTCGAAGCCGCATTGCAGGCACTCGCCGGACCTTCCGCCGGGCCGAACGGCGGGCAGATTTACATCGATGGCTTTACCGGCGGCGTTCTTCCGCCAAAGGATTCGATACGGGAAATTCGTATTAACAGCAATCAGTTTTCCGCCGAGTACGACCGGCTCGGTTTTGGCCGCATCGAGATCTTGACTAAGCCCGGTTCCGATAAGTGGCGCGGAAATGCCTTTACTAATTTTAATGATGAAAGCCTGAATTCGCGCAATCCATTTTCCGCAAACCGGGCGCCGAGTCAAACCAGGGCATTCGGCGCAAATATCTCGGGGCCGATCCAGAAGGGTAAATCTTCATTTTTTGTCGATTTCAGCAACCGTGACCAAGACAATAACGCGGTCGTCAACGCCCGGCTTTTGGACGCAAACTTGAACGAGATTCCGTTCTCACAGGAATTTCAGGTGCCGAGCCGCCGTTTATCAATTAATCCGAGATTCGATTACCAGATCAACGACAAAAATACGCTGGTCGCCCGCTACAGTTTTGAACGAAGCACTGTCGATAACCAGGGAATCAGCACCACATCGCTGCCGTCGCGGGCCTATGCGACCGAAAACGTCGAACATGAAGTCAGATTGAC
>JANMSP010000161.1:0-1965 GCA_031389475.1 Pyrinomonadaceae bacterium | reverse complement strand
AATTATTCTTTTCGTCCTTATTTACAAAGTTTTTCAAGCGATGTTCGCAACCGTAAACGAAAAAGAGAACTTTTTTCTGTCGGCATTGTTTAAGGTGCTTTTCTTTATCGTATCGGCAGTATTGTTTGTGGCCGTGATTTGGGGAAGCCTATTTTTGAATGATGTTGTACTGTCCGGTTTCGGCGAATATTTAGGCGAAAAATATAAAACCTACATCAGCGGCGGAATCAGCCAGATTTTGCTGCTGTTTTTTGCACTCGGGCTTGTTTCTTGGCTGACGATGGCGCGTGTAGTCCGCGGACAGGTATTGTCATTAAAAAATCAGGAATTCGTACTTGCCGCAAAAGCCACAGGCGTTTCGAGCTTCTACATTATTTTTCGCCATTTGGTGCCGAACGCTCTCGGCCCGGTGATCGTTTACGCGACGCTGACCGTTCCGAGCGTGATGCTGACCGAAGCATTTCTATCTTTCCTCGGCCTCGGCGTGCAGGCTCCATACGCATCATGGGGCAGCCTAGCATCCGAAGGCATAAAGAATATTTCGATATTCCCGTGGCAGATGATATTTCCCGGCGTGACGATGGCTCTGACGCTGTTTTCGTTGAATTTTTTGGGCGATGGCTTACGAGACGCGCTCGATCCGCAGACGAGGAAGTTCTAACGACGATTCACAAACGATGACCAATCACAACGGCACAATTTTATCGGTCAATGGCCTCAAGACCTATTTTCAGACTGAGGACGGCGTGGTCAAGGCCGTCGATGGGATCACGTTCGATTTGAAGAAGGGTGAGACACTTGGAATCGTCGGCGAATCCGGGAGCGGAAAATCGGTGACCAATCTTTCCGTGATGCGGCTGATACCGGAGCCTCCGGGAAAGATCGTGGCGGGCGAGGTGATATTCGACGGTGTTGACGTCCGGGCGCTTTCAATCGACGAAGTGCGGAAGATTCGCGGCAAGCGGATCGCGATGATTTTTCAAGACCCGATGACGTCGCTCAATCCGTT
This sequence comes from Pyrinomonadaceae bacterium, assembly GCA_031389475.1. GTDB lineage: Bacteria > Acidobacteriota > Blastocatellia > Pyrinomonadales > Pyrinomonadaceae > OLB17. The sequence continues at coordinate 956 of JANMSP010000161.1, read as the reverse complement.
TCTAAAGATCTCGACGCAGTTGATGGAGGTCACGCAGCTTCACCTTGGCCATTCGAAAAAGCAGGCCCGGGAGCACGCGATCAAGATGCTCAAAACGGTGGGCATTTCCGACGCGGAAGACCGGATTGATAGCTATCCGCACGAATTTTCCGGCGGAATGAGGCAGCGTGTGATGATCGCGATGGCTTTGAGCTGCGATCCTGAATTGCTTATCGCCGACGAGCCGACAACTGCTCTCGATGTGACGATCCAGGCACAAATTCTCGAACTTATAAAAGACCTTAAGGACCGGATGGGAACGAGTGTAATTCTCATCACGCACGACCTCGGCGTCGTGGCCGGAATGACGCAGAAGATCATCGTGATGTACGCCGGCAAAGTATTCGAACAGGCGCCGACAAAAGAATTGTTTGCAACACCGGCAAATCCGTATACTCGCGGCTTGCTCCGAAGCGTCCCCGATCCGGCGCATGAGGAAGGCACCGAGGTGAAGCTGCGTGACCTCCATCAACTGCGTCGAGATCTTTAGAAACGGATTGAGCGACGTCATCGGGTCCTGAAAGATCATCGCGATCCGTTTGCCGCGAATTTTCCGCACCTCGTCAATCGAGAGTGCGCGAACATCTATGCCGTCGAAAATAATATCGCCGTTTACGATTTTCCCCGGTGGTTCGGGAATCAGCCGCATGATCGATAGATTCGCAACCGATTTTCCACTGCCCGATTCGCCGACGATGCCGAGCGTTTCGCCCTTTTTCAATTCGAACGTAATACCGTCAACCGCTTTGACAATGCCGTCCTCGGTTTGAAAATACGTCTTCAGATCGTTAACCGATAAAATTGTGCCGTTGTGATTGGTCATTGTCGTAACGCCGCCATCTTGGTGGCTGTCCCGATGGTATCTTGCCCTCGAATGAGCCGGCTGGAAGCCAGCGAAACTGCCGCCAAGATGGCGG
>JANMSP010000073.1:0-8391 GCA_031389475.1 Pyrinomonadaceae bacterium | reverse complement strand
TCGAGTGTTGGCTTGATCCGGATCATTTCTTTTCGGGCCTCCGCCATTTCCTTGCGGGACTCGGCCATCGCGGCTGCGGAAACCCTTTTTGAATCCTTTACGGAACGGGCTATATCGCGATTCATCTGGTCGGCATCAATTATCGATTCATCATCTGTGTTGTCCCAATCATCGTCACTTTTGTTTTTCTGCGGAAGCAGGTTCGTCGCTGGGTTAGGAGCCTTGCCGTCGTTCTTCCGATCGACCGCAAGTCTACCGTTTACACTGTTTAATTTTATCTGCACCTCGCCGCTCCCGACGCGGCCGTACATATCGCGTCCGACGTACTGGCCTTTTCGTACCGGAAGTCCAAAACCATTTGTGATATTTCCGTTCAGCGAATCGGCCTTGATCGTAGCGTTGGCATCCGATGGAATCGTAAGATTTACGCGTCCGTTCACGGTACTTAAAGATATTCGGCTTCCCGCTTCTAACCGGTCGAAGTCAGCGATCACTTCCCCGTTTACGGTTGACAATGTCGCGGCTCCGCGAAGATTTGAAGCCGAAACATTTCCGTTGACGGCGGAAATTTTGGTGAAATTAACGAAATTCGATACGGTTACCGAACCGTTGACTGTTTCGATCTCGTTCAGCAGTGCGGTCCGAGGCACCCATAATCGAAACTCGACTTCGAGCTTCCGATACTTATTCTCGTTGCGCTTGTCGTTCCACTTCCAACTCTTGTAATCGGTCTCGACATTTAAGTACTCAGGACGCGCATCTATCTTTATATCGACATCGGCAAGAGTTTCTTTGCTGTCCGCGATTTTGGTAACTTCTAGCCTGACCTCGTTCTTGTCCCAAGCTTCGACTATAATCGAACCGTTTACATTTGAAACACTCACCCGTCCGTTCGCGTTAAGTGGATAAGTCTGGTCGAATTTTTCTGTTTCGTCCGAAACCAATACCTGTACGGCGGGAACCTGTTCGATCTGAATCCCGCTGCCCCTCTGTGCTGTCTCATTGCCTGACGAAAGTAAAAGTCCGGCGAAAACTATTGAATATAACCAACTCATAATTGCTGCTCCTCTGGGCGTTTTTGTTGAAGGTATTTCCTTTTTCTAATAACAAAACACCGCACATTTTCATTTTATGACAAATATTTTCAGAAGTTCAGAATCTTTTAACCTGCTGGAATTTTCAGCCGTGCTAAGCTTTCAGAATGAAAAGTGATGCCGAACCAGAAGTCAAAGGGCAACAGCCGGATAAGCGGAAACATCTGAACCATTTACTTGCATGGCCGGATTTGTTATTTTAAGTGGTTGACCCGGCGAGGAAACGAAGATGGAAATGAACCTAAAAAATACGCGGCTGCACATTCTGCATGAAGCGGAAAGTTTAGCCTCAAAGGCGAAAAGCGGCGTTTCCCTTCATTGCCATACGCAGCATTCGAAGGAAATGCTTGATTTCATCCCGCACTACGCCTCGCAGATTCCTATCATTTCCTATTTCTGGCATAAGGAAAATAACAAATACAATAGGGGTGAAGGGCGGGACATCGATTTGTCCAATGCTTTTTGGGAACCGCCGATGAACGCACGGTCTGTATTTGATATTGAGAAAGAGCAGATCAACGATGCGGGGTTAAACGCATTGATTTCGGTGACCGATCATGACTGTATAAATGCGAATCTGGAGCTAAACGAATCGATTAAGAATGCTCATGCCCCGATTTCACTAGAATGGACCGTTCCATTCGATTACGGCTTTTTTCATGTCGGGGTTCATAATTTACCCAAAGTTCAGGCAGCCGAATTAACGAAGACACTTCTCGATTTTACGTTTGTCGAAGAAAACCATACGAACGAAAAACTCTCTGAAATGCTTGCGGTGCTGAATGCTTTGCCCGAGGTGCTGGTCGTATTAAATCACCCGCTTTGGGACATCGAAATGGTCGGTAAAGAGCGACACCGGCTGCTGCTAAAGGATTTTCTGCGGACGCACGGTCGGTGGATCCATGCCCTCGAAATCAACGGTTTCCGCAAATGGTCGGAAAACAAGGCAGTTATCGAGATGGCTGAATCTCTCGGGATACCGATCGCAACGGGCGGCGACCGACACGGATGCAAACCGAACACGGTGATCAATCTTACAAAGGCTGAAACCTTCGCCGAATTTGTAGAAGAGATACGCATGAGTAAGCGAAGCGAAGTTGTTTTAATGCCCGAGTACAAACAGCCTCTTCAATCGCGTCAGCTTCAGTCCTTTTCGGAGATATTGAAAAACTATCCAGATTTCCCCGAAGGAAGGCGGAAATGGTTCGAGCGCGTTCACTTCGACGTTCGCGACGGACTTGGGCCCCGTCCGTTGGCGGTGCATTGGAATGATGTGGAACCGCGGCGGTGGCTGAGAATGGCGATCTGGTCCCTGGCGGTGTTGGGCAGTCCGAAAGCTCGTCCTATTTTCGCTTTGACAAGAAAAAAGATTGACCGTGTTCCTAAGAGTGTCGAAAGCACGTCTTTCATAATTCCCGACACTGATGACATTTCGCGGAGCCTTTCATCGGGAACGGCTTAGAAAACCTTTTCTTACGACAAGCTTATAATTTGGCGGGTTTTCCCGCCTTTTTGTCATTTAGAGAATTTTGTGAATAAACAATTGCGTGTCGCCTTCTTTGCGGATTCATATCTGGAAGTAGATGGCGTGGCGATGACAAGTAAACGGCTAGTCGGATACGCGAAACGAAACGGTTACCCTTTTTTGTGCATCCATGCCGGGCCGAAAACAGAGGTGTCGACCGATGGCAGCGTTACACATCTTGCACTTAAACGCTCGGCGCTCAAGATAGCGATGGATGAATCGCTCGCCTACGATCCCCTGTTTCAAAGGCATACCAACCGCGTGCTCCGCCAGTTACTCGAATTTAAACCGGACGTTTTGCATATCACCGGCCTCAACGACGTCAGTATCATCGGCTCGTATCTCGCATGGAAGCTGCAGTTGCCGCTTGTCGGTTCATGGCATACAAATCTTCACGAGTTTGCTTCGTCTCGATTAAAAAAATTGCTTCGTTTTCTGCCCACATCGGCATCCGAAACAATAGCCGGATTTGCCGAGAGGAAAATAAGGGACGGAGCCGTTCTTTATTACAAACAGCCGAAGGTCGTGCTTTCGCCGAATCAGGAACTCGTCGAACTTCTCGGCCGCGGAACAGGGAGAATATCACGACTTATGACCCGCGGTGTCGACACGGAAAAATTTTCGCCCGCGAAGCGCACTATCAACGACGCCATTTTCCGCTTCGGTTTCGTCGGAAGATTGAGGGCGGAAAAAAACGTGCGAATGCTGGTGGATTTGGAACGCGAACTGATCAAAGCCGGGAAGACAAACTTCTTGTTTACGCTCGTCGGCGATGGCAGCGAACGTGAATATCTGGAGAAGAATTTGAAGAACGCAGCCTTCACCGGCTTTCTCGATGGTGAGCAATTGGCGAAAGCATATGCTAATATGGACGTTTTCATTTTCCCCTCGGAAACTGAAACATTTGGAAATGTAACGCAGGAAGCTTTCGCTTCGGGTGTGCCTGCAATTGTGACGGACAAAGGCGGTCCTAAGTTTATAGTAACGCAGAATGAAACGGGATTTGTCGCGAAGGATCTGGCCGAATTCGCCGAATATTCGATCCTGCTTATGGACGAACCCGAACGGCTCGCAAAAATGAAAACCCTTGCGAGAGAACAGGCGATGTCGCGGTCGTGGGATACGGTTTTCGACGGTGTTTATGATGCCTATCGAATCGCATACGACCTGAAAAAAACTGAACAAAATTATTGATGACGAGAGCAGAAGAAATACACCCGACCACCGATCCCGACGATCTTGAAAAAATACATCAATCGGTAACCGAAGCGGAAGACATTGAAGAAGTGCACGCTGAAATTCCGCTCAGCGAAGTTTTGCGTAGCCTTGTCCGCCATCCGGCTCAAGTTATTTTCCGTTGGAACTGGAAATCAGCATTACTGGGTGCGATTTTACGGGCTTCTTTTTATTTTACCGTTTACAAGGCGAGCAAGGAAAATTGGGCAGTGACGCTTACGGCCGTCCTGGTCGAGCTTGCTTTTCGATTTATAACGTCGGGTATTTCCGGCGCAATCGTTCAATCCTTCCGCCGTGCAACGCCTGCGTGGCTGGCGACATTGATCGTCACAATTTCCCTGCCGATCTTCAGCCACACAGTCGAATTCCTCACCCATTACGCCCAGGAACAATATTTCAGCAACGTTTTCGCTGCCTCGGAAAACAACGCCAGGCAGAAAGCCTTTGCGATTTCCGTCCTTTTTTCCGCGCTTTCGGCGATGTTCAACATGTTCATGATGCGGCACGGCGTCCTCCTGGTCGGGGCCGGAGAAGATACACAATCGCTGTGGAGCGATCTCAAAAAGATTCCCTATTTAGTGGCGGAATTTCTTACGTATCTGCCTATTCTTATGCTGCGTTTCATCAGCGAAGGAAAAGCGTTATACGCACTCGGAGTTTTCGCTTCGTTCGGTTTCGCGGTCGGGACGATCCTCGGCGGTTTTCGCGGCAAATGGTCGTGGGCCTATTGGACAGCGTCGGGAGCGTGGGCGGTTCTTCTCGTGTGGACGCTTATCGTGGCGGCGGGCCTGCAAATTTTGCGGATGCGAAAGGCGAAATAGTTTGTCAATTTCTATCGTAAAATCTTTCGATTTTTGTTAATCTCTGCTTATGCAAGTTTTAGAAAGCGTCCAGGCCAATATAGCTTTTTCTCCTTTGCTGCGGCGTTACACTCTCGAAGAATTGTGGGCACTGCCTGAGCCGGGCGACCGCTCGCACTACGAGCTTATTGAAGGAGTTTTACAAATTGTGCCGCCCCCCAAAAATGTTCATGACGAAATAATCGCTCTATTGAGCGAGGCTTTGACAATTTATATCGTTTCGAAAGACAGGCCCGGAAAAGTTTTTCATCCTCGTGCTTCAATTTACATTGAAGATATTTGGGGAACATATCTTGAACCGGATATGATGTTCGTTTCAAACGAGCTTCGCGAGAAAATGGGCGAAAAACGAACGTCGGCGGATATCGTTTTCGAATGTCTTTCCGAAAGCAACGGAATTTATGACCGGACCACAAAAGCCGATACTTACCTCGCTCTGGGAGTAAAAGAACTTTGGCTTATTGATTCTGACAATGAAACGGTAGAGATAAGGTATGCGGACGTTCGAGAAAATACACTGTTCTGGCAAAAGCGGCTTTTCCTAAAAGGCGACATGACAGAGTCGCAAGTTCTGAGAGATTGGACGGTCGCAGTGAGTGAAGTCTTTGCAAAATAAAGCCAGTGCCTATCAAATCAGTTCACGTCACAAATTACTACCACAAAAATTCCGGCGGGATCAGTACTAGCTTTAATAACCTGATGGCCGCCGCCGAGCGACACAGACGCTATGTCCGCCTCATCGTTCCGGGCGAAACCGACGCTGTCGAAGATGTCAACGAATTCGCAAAGATCTACTACGTTCCCGCAAAATATTCCCCGGTTTTCGACAAACGTTACCGCTTAATGATGCCGTGGCAATATATGCCGGATGGATCGGTTATTCGCAAAATACTGCTTGAAGAGATGCCCGATATGGTCGAGGTAACCGATAAGTACACGCTTAGCATGCTTGGAGCGATGGTTCGGATCGGCAAATTCAAACAGCTTAATCGTCCGATGCTCGTGCATTTTTCCTGCGAGCGGATGGACGATAATATCGCCTCGTTTTTGTCCGGTGGAAAGATCGCAAAATGGTTCGCCCGTCGTGTGATGGGCAACTACACTTTTCCGAGCTTCGATTATCACATTGCAAATTCAGCTTACACCGCCGAGGAATTTTACGAATCCGTAAAAAAGGACGAAAATCCCGGCCGTTCGGATTGGTTTTTCAACAAATGCTGGCGGCTGTTTAAGGCTCCGCGTGTCGCGGTCGCTGAGCGTATCTTCGTCTGCCCACGCGGTGTCGATGCCGTGCAGTTTACGCCGGACAGGATCTCTGATGAGGTCCGCCGTGAAATGATCCAGCGTTCCGGTATTCCCGAAGACGCTGTAATCCTGCTTTACGCCGGACGCATCTCGCCTGAAAAGAACATCGGCCTATTGCCCGAATTGATGCAGATATTGGCGGGTGACGAGCAGAACGATTACCGCCTGCTTGTCGCAGGTGCGGGACCGCAGAGCGAATGGCTGCGGGAACAAGGCGACAAATTGGCTCCCGCCAAGATTATCCAGCTCGGACATCTCGACAAAGACCGCCTGGCGGATTATTATGCAAACGCCGATATTTTCGTGCATCCTAATCCACGCGAACCGTTCGGCATTGCTCCACTTGAAGCAATGGCTTCCGGCGTGCCGACCGTCGCACCGAATTCCGGCGGCATTCTGTCGTACGCGAGCGATGAAAACGCATGGCTGATGGAACCGACAGGCGAAAGCTTTGCTTCAGCAATCCACGAGATTGTTGAAAATGAGGAACTGCGAAATAAGAAGATCGAGAACGCGTTGGCTACTGCCCGGTCAAACACACGCGAAGCCTCGACCGACAGGCTGTTTGCCGCGTACGATAAAATGTACGAAGATTTTCAAAGTCGAAACGAATTGTTTACGAATGTGGAAGCCGCAAAAAATTATGATTTCGTGAAGGAATTGTTTAAATGAATCAACTTGTCTGGTCGGATGCCAAGAATCGCTTGAACATAACTAAACACGGAGTAAATTTTGAGGAAGCCGGCACGATTTTCGATGACCCATTGCAAGTAACCATAAACGATCCGGATCATTCCTCCGACGAGCAACGTTTTCTGACATTCGGCGTATCATTTAAAAATCGTCTTTTGATTGTCGCTCACGTCTTTAGAGATGATAAATCCGTATTATATCGGCGCGAAAACCGACCCGTCGGGAACGCGGCAATTATGAAGAAGGAGTCTTTGATGCGTAAAGAATATGATTTCAGTAGAGGAGAGCGCGGCAAATTTTTTGGGAAGGTCGATACGGCCAATCCGATAATTGAAACCGAGGATGAGCCTTTAATTGAAGTTTTCGCTGATGAATTGGATTTTTTGGAATCTAATCTGGCGAGGATAAAGCGGCTTAAAAGCCGTCTTACCGAACTCGATGAACCGGCCCGCAAGGAAGTATCGGCCCGCATCTCAAACGCAAGCCAAACGCTCGATAAGATCGCCGTTTCAAAATAAGTGCTCGAACTAGTCTTAGCCAATTTAAAAGTCCGCCCGTTCCGCACGCTTATTAGCGTAGTCGGCGTCGCTCTCGGCGTTGTGCTGGTCGTTCTTTTCACTGGTTTGGCACGCGGGATGATAAACGATATGGCAAAGCGTGCGTCGAATTGGAAGGCCGAGATCGTTTTCACGCGTCCAGGCGGAATGGATCTTACGAGTTCAAACGCCGCTGTCAGCACAGCTTATGCACCACGTCTTATGGAGATCGAAGACGTCCAATCGACCGTGCCGGTTATTCGGTATTTAATGCCGGACACTCAGGGACGCTGGGGAATCCGGCAGATCGACGGCATCGAGTGGGAGCCTTTCGCGGCGATGAACGGCATTCAGATCGTGGAAGGCCGTGCCGCGGTTGCAAATGACGAAGTCGTGTTGGATGAACGCCAAATGCTTGACGAAAAGCTAAAAGTTGGCGATTCGTACGACCTGTTCGGTGGAAAGCCGTATAAGATCACCGGCGTTTTCTCACCGCCGTCCGGTGCAAGAATCAAAATGTCTCTCGCGGCAATGCAGAATGCTCTGGAAACCGATAAATGTTCTTATATTTTAGTAAAGCTTAAAGACGGAGCGGACGTCGATGCTGTCGCGGCCAGGATAAACGAAGCTTTGCCCGGCAACAAAATAAATCTGACACGCGATCTTGTAATCGATGCACAGGAACGTATTCCGGCTCTCAACACCTTCCTTCGCGTGCTCGTCGGCCTCGGTGCATTTGTCAGCATCATTTTTGTCCTACTGTCGATGTACACAACGGTTACCGAACGCCGCAAGGAGATCGGCATCCTGAAATCTCTCGGTGCTTCCAAAGGCTTTATCATGCAGGCAATCGAGGGCGAGGCGTTTATGATCGGTGTGCTCGGCGTTTTGCTGGGCTTTGCGGTTTCGTTTCTCGCCTCGATTTTAATTGGTCGCGGTTTCGATCTGGCGTTTGAATTCAGCCTCGGCTGGATACTGACAGCTATTGCAATTGCCATCGGCGGCAGCCTTTTCGGAGCGTTGTATCCTGCCTGGAAAGCATCATCAATCGATCCGGTCGAAGTAATGGCAAACGAATAACTCTTAGGCAGAAGCCTGACCGTTAGGAAGGGCTTGAACGCTAAGCTTTAGGAAAGCCCTCC
>JANMSP010000144.1:0-2427 GCA_031389475.1 Pyrinomonadaceae bacterium | reverse complement strand
TTTCTCGGCCCGAGAAAGCTTCCGGATCTTGCCCGCAAAGCCGGCAAGATCCTGGCCGATCTGCGCAGTACGACCAGCGATTTCAAATCGACCTGGGAGAAAGAGGTAAATTTCGAGGCCGAAGAAAAAGCTTTGAGGACCGGAGAAATAGTGGAAAAATCAGTTGCTTCGGTTCCCGTAACAGACGGCAACCAGAACTATGACGTTTCTGCTCCCGCGATCAGATCGGTCGACAAGGAATTCTTCGATTCAAATCGGCCGCAAATAAAACCCATTGATCAAGACAAAGCTGAGATTACGGGCGACGATAGTAATCTGTCCGACAAAAGAAATTGGTTCTAAACCTCGCGCCAATGAAAATGACCGAAACAGATAAAGTTGAAGAACTCGAAGCTCAAATGTCGTTCCTCGAACACATTGACGAGCTTCGTAAGAGGCTCGTAAAGGTTGTGATCATTGTGGTTGTGGCTTTTATGATTTGCTGGGCGGTGTCGGATGAGATCTTTAATTTTCTATCAGTTCCCATCAGGGTTGCTCTTTCAAAAGCGGAAAGACGCGATTTGCCTGTAAGCGGAATCACGGGCAGCGAAAAGATATTGCCGCTTTCGAGTATTGTCGAAGGCGAAAAAGGCAGGTTCGTCTTCGACAGGTCTACAACTCTCGGCGTCAGCGTTTTGCAGCCCGGGACCTCCGTGCTGGCTGTAGCCGCTAGGGACAGCGAAGGAATGCTTGGGTTATATACCGCCGAACTTGTTTACACGAATAATGCAGTCCTTCCCGCCGGAGTGCGTCTGCCCGTCATCCTTACCGCTGGCTCGGAGAATGTGCAGAACGCCGAGGAAAGGCTGATCGTAACTACAGCAGGCGAATCATTTACGCTGTTCGTAACAGTTTCCCTCTATGCTGCGATTGCTTTGTCCGTACCGCTATTGTTGTGGCAGATCTGGGGGTTTATTTCGCCTGCTCTATACAAGCACGAGCGTTCATATGTAACGCCATTCATTGCACTTTCAAGTATTTCGTTCGTGCTCGGAGCTTCGTTCGCGTATTACGTGATTTTTCCTCCGGCGCTGGGATATTTGCTCGGTTTGGGTGAAGATTTTCGTCTGTTGCTGCGAGCCAGTGATTACTTCGATTTTATTACGCTGATAATGCTGGCAATGGGCATAATTTTTCAGATGCCGGCCGTCACATATGTTTTGTCGCGGATAGGTATTATTTCCGCGGGCATGCTGGTCAAAAGCTGGAAACTCGCGATGGTTATTATTCTCATCGTTGCGGCCGTCGTTTCTCCAACCGGTGACATACCGAACATGATGCTTTTTGCCACGCCGATGGTCGTGCTTTACATTTTTTCAATAGGTATCGCCTGGTTCTTTGGACGGAAACGAAAAACTGACGCTGAAGCTCAAGCGGTTCAAATCTAGTTGCCCTAAAACTCTGTTGTATGCAACCCGGCAAGGCTTTGGCGGCATCTTGTACAGATAGGGTTAACTGTCTATCATAAGCAAAGCTATATTCTATATATGCCGGTGCATTCCGGTATGAAAATCGTAGGAGTTTCAACTGTATGTCAAAAGTGAAGATGATCCGTAATTTTGCGCTCGGCGCCGTTATTTTAGGCATTGGCTCTTCGGCCGCTGTCGCTCAAAAACCGGACAAAAACAAGCCGAGCCAGGATCCGACAACAAATGCTAGAAACGTTAAGCCTGAATTAAAGGAGGCTTATAAAAAATGGCGAAATACCGACGTCGCCTACATCATCACGAAGGAAGAAAAGCGTGCTTTCGATGCACTGGCAACCGACGAGGAGCGCGAGAATTTCATCGAAAATTTCTGGCGCCGTCGCGATCCTAATCCGGACACGGAAGAAAACGAATACCGCGAAGAATATTACGAGCGAATAGCTTATGCGAACGAGCATTACGCATCGGGAATTCCGGGTTGGAAAACCGACCGCGGTCGCACATACATCGCTTGGGGTAAGCCGGATTCGGTGGAATCGCACCCGTCTGGCGGATCATATGACCGTCCGAGCTATGAAGGCGGCGGCTCGACAACGACATACCCATTTGAAATATGGTTTTACCGTCACCTTGATGGAGTCGGTGACGGCCTCGAAATAGAGTTTGTCGATCCGACTGGAACCGGTGAATACCGAATTGCACGCAACGCAAATGAAAAGGACGCTCTCTTAACCGTTCCCGGAGCCGGGCTGACGACAGCGGAACAGTTAGGATTTGGGGACAAAGGCGACCGTATCTCCGGAACGGGCAATGGTGCGAGTTATCAACGCGAACAGGATTCGCCGTTTCGCCGCCTTCAGATCATAAATGATCTTTCGCGGCCTCCGGCGGTCAAGTTCAGTGATCTTCAGGGAATCGCCGGTGGTGACTCAGGCGTTTTGGACAACAATCCGTTGGGATT
>JANMSP010000098.1:0-19197 GCA_031389475.1 Pyrinomonadaceae bacterium | reverse complement strand
GCAGCATCGTCTTCACTGTCTTTTCCGGAGCCGTATTGACCGCCGGATTAGCGGCTATCGCGCGATACGCAAGCTTAAAATGGGTTAATTTTGCAGCCGCTTTTCTTGCTGTTCAGTGCCTGTTAAATGCAATATTCAGCCTGCTCAATCTCTTCTACATTTCCGCCCTGACAAACGCTCATTCCGATGCCGCGAACATGGCCGCCGCGACCGGGATACCTTCGCTGTTTTGGGTATTTATCTGGATGGGCATCTCGGTACTGATGATCTCGATCGGCATGCGGGTTTATGCGGTATCGCAAAAACCGGCGGCTGACGATTCAGTTTTTGAAGATTAACAACGGGAGCGATAGCGACTGGGTTCTTATGCTTGCGGCCGAAGAACCCAGTCGCTATCGCTCCCGGTTTTGACAAGCAAACATGGAAACTCTCACTACCCAAATTACCTTGCGCGATATTCCGGTTGGCGGCCGCCTGCTCGTCCGGTCGAAAAAAGATTGGCGCTTTGCCGTCGTCTCGCGCATCGGCGAGCATAAAATAACCCTTTCGATTTCTTCGCCGTCTGGCCGAAATTATCGTCTTCGGCGCCTGCCGGAAGCTATAGTTGGCTTTGACGGAATGATACCCGTATTGAAATTCGAAACCGCAGAAAATTGGCGTGATAATTTCTCGACGTACGATTTTCGTTGGTAATGTTTATTCGACGCTTTTCTGCCACTCTCATCATTCTTAACTAAAACGTTGGATCCAGAATTTCTGCTAGAGAACGTTCAGATCTGATTTGTGTCTTTTTGTGTTGTTTCGTGGTTTCAGTCTTAGGACCGGAACTGGAACCACGAAACAACACAAAAAGACACGAAAAAATCTGAGAAAATCTTTATGGTTTGGTTTTGAAACGATATGAGTTTTTAAGCTGAACTCATACATGATTTTATTCCCGCTTTGTTTACCCAATTCGATTTGTTAAAATAACGGATTGCACGCACGGCAGGATTTTTCACGTATGAAAGCAGTAATGAGAAAGGATGAAGCAATCGAAGTTCGCGGGGCCCGGACGCATAACCTGAAGAACATCAGTGTTTCGCTGCCGCACAATAAGCTGACGGTCATCACCGGTGTTTCCGGCTCCGGCAAGTCTTCGCTCGCTTTCGACACGATCTACGCCGAAGGCCAGCGCCGCTACGTCGAATCTCTCTCCGCTTACGCCCGGCAATTTCTTGAACGTATGGACAAGCCCGACGTCGATGAGATCATCGGCATCGCCCCGGCGATCGCCATCCGGCAAAAAAATACGACGAAAAACCCGCGTTCGACCGTTGCGACGCAAACTGAAATTTACGATTATCTGCGTCTACTTTTCTCTCGTGCGGGCCAAACAATTTGCCACGCCTGCAATCGCGAAGTAAGAAAAGATTCACCCGAATCGGCCGCCGATGAGATTTTGGAAACGCTTGAAGACGGAGCAAGATTCTACGTCCTGTTCCCTATTCAGCCGGAACACGCAGCAATAGAAACGAAAGCGAAAAAAGGCAAAGCCAAGGCTATAGATAAATCTAAAGACCTGAGCACGTCGGCATTTCTAATCTTGCTACTTCAACAGGGATTCTCTCGCCTGTACCGCGACGGTGAGATTATCGATATGCAGCGGCCAGAAGACTACAAGTTCGACGATTTTGAAAACACATTCGTCCTGATCGACCGCCTAAAAGCCGATAAGGAAATCCGGCAGCGTCTAGTCGATTCTCTGGAAACATGTTTTCGTGAAGGACACTCGGCGTTTATCCAACTGTCAGAACCGCCTGCGGTAGCGGGTGGTTTAGCCGGGCAAATAGAGACATCGACAGGTGATTCAAAGGCTAAAATTGAGCCACCCGCTACCGCAGGTGGCTCTGACAACCAACACCCGGCAGCACTCAAATTCTCGGACAAATTCATCTGCAAATACGACGGCACGGTTTACGAAGAACCGGAGCCGCATCTTTTCAGCTTTAATTCGCCGTTCGGCGCGTGCCCACTGTGTCAGGGATTCGGCAACACGATCGGAGTCGATTACGATCTCGTCATTCCGAATCCGCTTTTGACGATCAGAGAAGGAGCTGTCGAGCCATTCACAAAACCGACAAACGCATGGGCGCATAAGGAGCTGCTAAAATACACTACTGCCAATTCGATTGCGTCCGATGTTCCTTTCGCCGACCTATCAGACGAAGAGCGTAACGCTATCATCAATGGAGCTCCCGGCTGGCGAGGTCTAAAAGGCTTTTTCACCTGGCTTGAAACAAAGAAATACAAACTTCACGTCCGCGTTTTCCTAGCGAAATATCGCGGCTATACAAAGTGTCCGGAATGCGACGGTGCCAGACTGCGGCAAGCGGCGCGGGATGTAAAGATCGGCGGGCTTTCGCTGCCCGAGGTCGTCGCGATGTCGATAACCGATGCTCATAATTTTTTCGAATCGCTAAAGCTTTCTGAGGAACGGGAGCAAATCGCCGCGAAACTTCTGCTCGAGATCCGGCGGCGGATAAAATTTCTGGTCGATGTCGGGTTGGATTACCTGACACTAAGCCGTCTGGCAGCAACGCTTTCCGGCGGCGAAGCTCAGCGCATCCAGCTTGCGACGAATCTTGGCTCGCTGCTGGTCGGCACGCTTTATGTTTTGGATGAACCGAGCATCGGCCTTCACCCGCGCGACAACGCACGTTTGATAAAGATCCTGGAAAACCTCCGCGACATCGGCAATACGCTGCTTGTGGTCGAACACGATGAAGAAACGATGCGCGCCGCTGACCACATTCTGGACATCGGTTTGTACGCCGGAGAGCACGGCGGAAATCTCGTTTTCGAAGGCGATTTCGCTAAGCTTCTCAAAGACGAAGTTTCACTCACTGCGCGTTACCTTCGAGGCGATTCCGAGATTAAGATTCCGCAAAAAAGAAAGGCTCCCGGAACCGAGCAGCTAAAGATCGTCGGTGCAAGGGAGCATAATCTTAAAAACGTCTCCGTCAATATTCCCCTGGAAATGCTGGTGTGCATCACCGGCGTTTCCGGCTCCGGCAAGTCGACGCTCGTTCACGATGTTTTATACGCAGGAATCAAAAAGAAACGCGGCGAATGGACCGCACAGGTCGGCCTATTCAAAGAGATTTCGGGAGACGAATTTGTTGATGACATTCTCCTCGTCGATCAATCGCCGATCGGCCGCACGCCGCGCTCTAATCCGGTCACGTACATCAAATCCTATGACGCGATCCGCGAAGTTTTCGCCGCCTCGGCGCAGGCGAAATCAAAAGGCTATAACGCATCGCATTTCTCATTTAACGTCCCCGGCGGCCGCTGCGAAACCTGTCAGGGAAGCGGCACGGTGACGGTCGAAATGCAGTTTCTAGCCGATGTAGAATTGACCTGCGAAGACTGCCGCGGCACGCGGTTTAAGGAAGAAATTCTTAACATCAAATACAAAGGCAAAGGCATCGACGAGGTTTTGCAGCTAACTGTTCGCGAAGCTATGTCTTTTTTCAAGGATGTCAAAAAGCTGATCACAAAGCTAAAAACTCTAGATGATGTCGGACTCGGCTATTTGCGGCTCGGCCAATCGGCGACGACGCTCTCCGGCGGCGAGGCCCAGCGCGTAAAACTCGCGGCACATCTTGCCCAGAAAACGAATTCAAAGACGCTTTTCATCTTCGACGAGCCGACTACCGGCCTCCATTTCGAAGACATCAACAAACTCCTCTCAGCTTTCCGTGCACTGATCGACGCCGGAGCAAGCCTGATCGTCATCGAACATAATTTAGATGTGATAAAAACAGCCGATTATGTGATAGATTTAGGCCCCGAAGGCGGCATCGGCGGCGGCGACATCGTTGCGGTAGGTACACCGGAAGAGGTTGCAAAGGTAAAGAAGTCGCACACTGGGAATTATCTTCAGCGGTATTTGACTGAAGCTCAAGCGTCCCGCTTGCAATGAGCGTTGCTTCGAGGCGAACAAACTTTTAGCGAGGGGCGAGTCTTGCGGTAGCGTAACCGCAACGGGGACTCGCGGGCAAGCGAGACGCTTGCGCTTCAGTCAAATACTGGCTAATCATCCCCAAATTTCTTTCGCCATTCGGGTGCGATTTGCTCCATTACTTTGCAGTCGCAGTAGCCGCCGTTGTCGTTTAGCCAGCCGGTGAGTTTTGGGAAATTCAGGTTTTTTTCCATCATGTACTGCATCGAATAGCGAAGACTGTGATTGCATTCTTCATCGAATAGATAGTCTTCGAGATAATTGAGAAGTTCGCTAATTGTTTCCTGTGCATCGGGCAGCGAATCGATAAAAGCCCGCAGTTCTTCGCCGCTCAACTGTTCCAGATTGTCGATCTGACGCTTTCGTAATATTGCCATATATTTTGTTCGTCACGCTAAACTGCCGGAGCATGTCAGAACCGCGAGCGGTAGCGACCGGCCAGCTCAAAACTCACCTTGCGAAACGCGCAAAAGTTCCGACCGCTCCGCCTCTTCGCGTTCCTTTTGTTTAACACCTTCGCGGCCGTCGTATGTTGCGAACTTCGGCAAAAATAACGCCGCACCCGCGACGCTGACTACACATAAAATTCCGCCCGAAACGAGCGCCGCCTTTACGCCAAAACTTTCCGCCACAATTCCCATCTTAGCACTCCCGAGCATTGGCCCAGTCAGATAGCTCATCATTTCGATGCTGGCGAGGCGGCCACGAAGGTAATTCGGGATCGTTTGATTCCAAATCGCACCGCGAAAAATGCCGGAGATCATATCGAAAAACCCAGCCGCTCCGAGAAACAATAACGCAAACACGAGACTGTCCGACATCCCGAAAAATATTATCGCCACGCCCCACATCATCGCCGCAATCGTTACCATCAAACCGTGCCGGTGGACCTTCGCCGTCCAGCCGGAAGTCAAACTCGCCAGCAACGCTCCCGCCGCGATCGCCGCCGGGAAAAAGCCGACGTATTTCGGGCCGTAAATTACCGCAAGAGCAGGATACAAAGCCTGCGGCATCGCGAAAAACATCGCCGCAATGTCGATAAAATATGTCCCGACAAGCTCCTGCCTGCTGAACGCATATTTCCACGCTCGTTTGATTCCCTGCCAGCTCGGCCGCTCCGCGTTTTCAGGCGAAGGCACGGCTTTCAGCAGAAACACCGCCATCAAAGATGCAATAAACGTAAAAAGATCGATAGTGTATGCTACCGTCGCACTCAATTGCGTCGCAATGATTCCCGCAATTGCAGGACTGATGATCGCCCCGAAGCTGTATCGAATGGAATTCAGAGCCATCACAGCCGACATCAATTCGGCTGGAATGATTTTCTGGATAAATGATTCGAATGCCGGCCTTTGGATCGCCGCAAAACCCGCGTGCATTGCGACCGCTACAAACAACACCCAAATATGCGGCTCTACCAGCAGCGAATTGATCAGCAAAATCGCGGTCACGCAAGTCTGCCCGATCTCCGTCAGCCGCAGCATTTTGCGTTTGTCCAGAAAATCGGCCATCGCGCCGCCGACAAACGCGAGAATGACCATCGGCACAAATTCCGCCAGGTAAATATACCCAACCATCGCCGACGACTGCGTCAACTGGTACATCTGCCACGGCACCACGATAAATGTCATCATCGACCCGAAAAACGAAACCAACTGCCCAAAAAACAGCAGCCTGTAGTCGCGTGAAACCCGTAATGGAGAAAGGTCGAGGAACATGTACCGGTCTTAATGCCTTTAGCCGCAATAGAAAATCAAGAAATATACTCGTTATCGTCCATTATGCATTTTCGATGGTTTGTTGTCTTACGGTTTAGCTGATCTCATTTTCTATCTAATCGGCTTTCTTAAACGTCGAAATTTGTTATCTTTGTTCAAGGAAATTTCTATATCCAAGCTTAAATTTCGATTCTTCCTAATTATTGCATGTTGGCTTTCATCTGTTTGTTCGTAATTTTTTTGCTGGGCGATTCGATTTGCCGGCGTTTTTTTTCGTTTTTTTCAATTCAGCACCGGTTAGCGGTCGCGTTTCTCAGTGGGCTTTTAATTAGTTCTTGGGCCACTTATCTCGCCGCCCTTCTTTTCGCCGGCACAACAATGCCGCTTGTGTGGGCTAATTTGATGTTCTTTGTGGCAGCTATTTGTTTGATTCTTTTGCTGCGTGGGGACAATGGAAAAGACTTACCCGGCGACGGGGCATTCAAACAGCTATTCACAAAGATCGTTAGTCGTTCTTCGGTCGGCAAAGCAGTCGCGATTAGAATTGACTCTGATCGTCGTCCGCCAGGCAGCAGTAAATGGGACTGGCTGACACTAGCCGCCTGTTTAGTATTCGGTTGTTGGCTGATGTTTGCAACTCTGAATTTTAGCGATGGAAACTTTCAATTCGCCATTAAAAGTTGGAGTGATTTTGGAGCTAACCTGTCTTTATCACAAAGCCTTGCCCTGGGAAATAATTTCCCCACCGAGCACCCTTTTTTTCCGGGGGAGGCCGTCCGATACCATTTCCTCTTTTGGTTTCAAGCCGCAAACCTCTCGTTTCTTGGTCTAAATCTTGTTTGGAGCGTTAATTTACTCAGCCTGTTCTCGCTTGCTGCGTTGATAATCCTGATAATGACATTTGCGGAGTTATTATTTAATTCGCGCGTAGTCGCCCGTATCGCCGCTGCACTCTTTTTTTTCGCCTCAAGTTCGCTTTCCTACATTCCTTTTCTGCGGTCCCAGACCAGCCTTGGTGGGGCTATCAATTCTATCGTAAATGCGAAAGACTTTGTGAAATCCGGCTACCCATTTCGCGGAGACGATTGGGGCGGATTGACGGTAGCCGTCTTTTCTAACCAGCGCCATCTTATAAGCGCGGCGGGCATTCTCCTGATTGTTTTGATCTTTCTGATTGATCTTTACAAGAGAAAAGGTGCAATTACCGATATCGATGATTTTAAAAAAACCTACAATCCGCCGGAAACCGCAGACGAAGCATTCCCCGAAAATATCAAGCAAAATTCCGCCCGCCCGACATTCGCGGATTTCCTGCCCGATTTAAAGGCCCTCATCTTCTCCGGCGTTCTGCTGGGATTGTTACCGTATTGGAACAGTGCCGTATTTGTTTCTGCTTCGATAACGACTGGCAGCCTCCTGATATTTTTTCCGTTCCGTCGTTACCTGGCAATCTTGATAGGAACGATGGTCATTGTCGGCTTGCCGCAGATTCTAATGTTAAGGTCGGGGAATCTGGCGCAGACCGGCCACTCCTTGTTTAATTGGGGCTACACCATTCCCAACCCGACGGTTCCACTAGTTTTGGAATACATTGGGTGGACTTTCGGGTTTAAGTGGATACTGCTCTTAGTTGCGATGTGGTTCGTGCCTTGGACGCATCGTCGATTATTTCTCGTGTTCTCTAGTTTGGTCGTTGTTGTTTTTGTTTTTCAGCTCAGTACGGATGCTTTCAACAATCACAAACTTCTTAATATCTGGACAATTTTCGCTTCTGTTTACGTCGCTTACGCTCTTTGGCGGATTGGCAGAAAGAACTTACAAAGAGCAGCGTTGGCATTTGCATTAACCATTGCAATGCTTTTTGGAGCGATTGTTGATCTTTTTCCGATACATAACGATGGTTTTGTGATCGTCCCCCACCAAAATGATCGTTTGACCACCTGGTTATTCGAAAATACGCATACTACCGATCTGTTTTTGACCGATACGCTGCTTTCGCATCCGATTCTTTTTACGGGACGCAAGATATTTCTTGGCAATACTTTGTTCGCGTGGACTGCGGGATATGACCTCAGTGAGCGGGAGAAAACATACCGTAGAATGTTTCAGGAAACCAACTTGCAAGAATTAGTTCGGCTCCTTAATGAGAATAAGATTGCCTACGTCGGAATTGACGATGGTTTGCGGGCGAATAAATCGATCAAAGGGCTGAATGAGTCAATCTACGAAAAGAATTTTGAGAAGGTTTTTGCCGATACTGAGGGCCGTTATGGCCACCTGTTTGTTTATAAAGTAGCCGCCCACAGATGATCCTCACTCTATAGGTGTCTAATCTGGCTATGGCAGATTAGATTATTAATAAAGATATAACAGAGTGCGGACAGGAGTTTCTGCTCTCCGGATCAAATGCTGTAAATCTTTAGCCTGAATTCATCATTTGAAGTAGTCAATTCCGCACGCCTTCCCGCAAAATTCGAGGCATTTTTCAAAACCATCGGCAGGCCCCCGCGTGGGATGTTCGCTCCATATTCGCGGCGGTTAAATACGGCGGCGATCTGTGGGTTTAGACGCTGGGTGATGCCATAGCGGATCGCACGCGAGGCTGGCGGCACGAAGCCGTTTGTCCGGCGGGCGTTGATGAATTCGATGGCGTTATCGTAGATATTAATTCGGGTCGGGATGTCGCGAAAAGCGAGATCGCGGTGTACAAGTGCATTCGCGACCGCCTCGCGAATTGCATAAATATGATAGGCCGACCGCGGCCTGACGTGCATGCTGTCCATCGGCGTAAGCTTTTTTGGTTTGTCCTTTAGCAGATCGACATAACGCAAAATAAACCGCTCGATCGCTTCGAATTGGGAAAGCATATTTCCATGCAGGACAAAACTTTCGATAACCTGAGCATTGCCGTTCTCACCCGAAAACCGCGTGACCGTTACGCCCGAACGCGGGAATATTTCAGTTATGCGTTCGTCTTTGCCGAACAGAACCACAGCAGCGACCGTCGGGAAAAATTCTTCGCCGGTGCCGACAGCGAGCAGCAAATCCTTCTTAAGGAACTCAGCCGTCTGGTAAAGGTTGATGTTGTGATTTACTTCCTCGAACTGACTTGCAAAAGTCCACAGCAATCCGTCATCAAAATCCTTCTCGTCGCCGTTAAAAAGCGGAATATTTTCATAGCCGAGCGGCCTGATCTCATCCAGCCACATCGAAAGCTGCTCGCGTGCGACTTCCCTTTTTTCCGCGCCGAAGCGCATATAAAAGCGGCCGTCACGAGTGCGGTATGGCCGCTTTCGCGGTTCGACATCGAGCACCACGATCCGCTTTCCGCTGTCGAACGCCATCATATCGATCATCGGCACGATCGGCGGCACGATCTCTTCGCGGCAGATTCGGTAAAGCTCGTCCCGCACCGATTCCGGGTCGGTAACGCCTTCGATGCGAAACGTGTCCGAAACGCCGAAAATTATCGTCCCGCCGCTCGTATTCGCCAGCGCGACGATTCCCTGCATGATCTTCTCCGGGTTCGAAAGCTTAACTTTCAGCTCAAGATAAGTGTCCTCACCGCCGCGGATCAGGCGCAAAAGCTCCGTCCGAGTGGTAAGCTGCGCCGGCTGGTCTAAAATGTATTCCTGATGACTGCGGTCGCCCGCCGGGTCAAAACGTTGGCTGTGTCGGAACTTTCTGCGCGGCATAAGTTTCGGCGTGAAATTTTGTCAAGACGGACCGCACCGTGTCTCCGCCCGAATGTTTCCCCGCGAAAACATTGCTGAATTTAGTCTTTCAACCTAACCATATTGAACCATTGTGCGGGGCAAAAGTAAATCGAGGATTATTTGCTGGGTTATAATTCGGCTCTTGGATAATCCTAACTTTTTACATGTAAGAATTCTTATCAGAAATCATTCCGCATAATCTTAAGTTCGGTGCTTCGTGCTAAATTTCTGTCACAAAATATAGGTTGGTGGTGTTTTTGTTTACGTAGTTTCCAATTTTACAAAAACTACTTCGCGAATGCACCGAGATGATTAAATCTATGTCCGCTGTTCTTTGCGAGCAATATTGTACTTGTTGGCAAAGATGGTGAATGCTCAACAAACATCGAAGAAACATAAAATTAGGCATTACCTAACTTGGATGATATAAAAACAATGAAAAAATTACTTCTACTTTTACTCGCTTCTATCTTGTTCGTCTCGAACGCTTTTGCATAATCCGATATAAAAATGCGGACTCAATACGGCTCTGAAAATATTGAATTGATGAGCGTTCTGTATTCGAAGAGATTGCTTTGGACAAAATGAGCTTCTCCGGTAATGATTTGAAGGACAAAAACTTTCAAATTATCATCAAAGAATTCGTGCGCGGGAAACGGACGAAAACAGACGTTGTTTTCGATTCAACAGAAGACAATTACTTTAAGATCAAAAGCGATAAATTCACCTTTCGCGTATTGACCAAAACGACTTCGGAAAATACGTAAAGTTTCAATTTCAATTCAACGGATTTTCCAAGCAAAAAGAATACAAAGTTGCCGCCAATCAAAAAGAGTTCGCTTCAAAAGATTTTTTGGGAGGCAAGCCCGAAACTTCGATTCCGTTAAAAACAAACACCTATATTTTGACTTATATGATGCCGTATGTAAAAAAAGACGGTTCTAAACAGTATTGCGAAGTCGCTCAGTCGGGCGTGAATCTCGAAGAACTCGGAACGAAATACGCAATTCCAAGATATTTTTTGATAGGTATAAAATTCCAATAGTTTTTTGAAAGTAACGCCGCACCGAATAATGCAATTGACGTGAGGGCAAAACAGCAATTCTGTATGACGTTGTAATTTATCTCTAGAATTACAGTGAGGTTATTAACTGGCAGACAATCTTGCTGACACATTTGTTGACTATAATTCAAACCTCCAATAAACTACAGATGGAGGTGCTTAGAAAATGGCAGGAACACAAGTAAGAATCAGCACTACAACTCATCGTGTACTTCGAGGGCTGTCGTCCGAAGTCGGAGAATCAATGCAAACCATTGTTGAGGAAGCAATCGAACAATACCGGCGGCGAAAATTTTTGGAAGGTTTGAATCAAGACTATAAAGCCTTAAAGGAAGATTCAAATGCTTGGAAGGAAGAGTTGGAAGAGCGTGCTCTCTGGGATGAAACTTTGCTTGACGGGGCGGAAACCAAATGAACCCGCCGCTGAGAGGCGAGATTTGGCTAACCACGCTCGACCCGACGATTGGACGCGAACAGGCGGAAACAAGGCCTGCTTTAATTATTTCGGACGATCTGTTTAATCAGGGACATTCCGAATTGGTCGTCGTACTTCCGATCACATCCAAAGGCAAAGGTATTCGTTCGCACGTCGCGGTTTTGCCGCCTGAAGGCGGACTGGGTGTTCCGAGCTTTATCAAATGCGAAGATGTCCGCTCAATATCCATCAAAAGATTTGGACGGCGACTTGGCAAAGTTTCATTAATGACAATGGATGATGTCGAAAGTCGTCTTCGCATCATACTTTCGCTTTGATCCCTTCGGTCGAACATCGATCCCTTTTCGATAAGTGCAAACTGACCTAATCACAACCTATGTCGGCATCGGCTCGAATCTTGGAGATCGGGCGGGGAATCTGCTGCTTGCAGTTCGTGGGTTGATGGAAGCTAGTTTTGTTGTCAGCAAGCTTTCCGGTGTTTACGAGACGGAGCCGGTCGACATTGCGGATTCGGATAATTTTCTGAATATGGTCGCGGAGATCAAGGTCGGCAGCATCACGCCTTCGCAGATGCTGGCGAGGATGATGCGGATCGAATACCTGCTTGGGCGAAAGGAAAAGTCGTTGAAAAAGCCTCGCACTATTGATCTTGACCTGCTTTTTTATGGCCAGGAACAGTCGGATACGACATTTTTAACGGTTCCGCATCCGCGTGTCCATGTTCGGAATTTCGTTCTCGTCCCGATGAACGAGATCGCGCCCGGATTTATTCATCCGACTTTTCACAAAGACATCCGAACACTCCTCGACGAATGTCCGGACAATTCTCAGGTAATCCGCTGGAATCCTAATCAGTCAGGGAACGACATTATGTTTTCGGATGCGGGAAAAATCATTAAAAAACCATAGAATATTTTGGTTTTTTTTGTGTTGTTTCGTGGTTTCAGTCCTGGTTTTAAAACGTAGCCACGAAACAACACAAAAAAGACACGAAACAAAATCAAAATCAAGCAATTTCGGCATTCTGAGTAAACTAGACTTAAATTTTCCAAACGGCTAGACTTAGTAGAAATTTATGGCCTATCTAAAACCCGATCAGCCCGAAAAAGTCTATGTCCCGAATCTCCGCACTGCAAAGGAGAAGGGCGAAAAGCTGGTCTGCCTGACGGCGTACGATTACCCGACTGCCCGCATCGTGGACGAAGCCGGCGTCGATATCATCCTCGTCGGCGATAGCATGGGCAATGTCATCCACGGATATGGCAACACGATACCAGTCACTCTTGACGAAATCCTATCCGCAACCAAGGCTGTAAAACGCGGATCTACTCACGCATTGATTGTCGCTGATATGCCTTATGGCAGCTATCACACGGGCGATAACAAGGCGGTGCGAAACGCGATGAAGCTTTTGAAATACGGCGGTGCCGAAGCGGTAAAGCTCGAAGGCGGCCGCAACCGCGTCGATCTCGTCAAACGCCTCGTCGATGAAGAAATTCCGGTAATGGCCCACATCGGCCTAACGCCGCAATCTGTTCACAAACTCGGCGGCTACCGCGTCCAGGGCAAAACCGCCGTCGATGCCAATAAGCTGATCGAAGACGCCAAAATTCTCGAAGAAGCCGGAGCATTCGCAATCGTCCTCGAACTGATTCCCCGCGAGATCGCTGAAATTATTACTAACGAACTGACTATCTCAACCGTCGGCATCGGCGCCGGGACAAATTGCGATATTCAGGTTCTCGTTCTCCACGACCTAATCGGCTTCACGTTCGGCCGCCAACCGCGCTTCGTTCGCCAATACGCCAACGTCAGCGAAGTAATCTCCGGAGCGATAAAAAACTGGATGGACGACGTTAAAAGCGGCAATTACCCGAACGACGAAGAATCGTACGGTATGCCCGAAGCCGCCAAGAAGGAGATGAACGCCTAAGTTCTGAGTTGAAGCTTCAGCTTGCTTCTTCGTTCGCACCCATGAAAAGGTGAAGCTTGAACTCGGACATGCGAACTTTGTAATAATGGAAATCATCAACCGCCGGCAAAGAATGTCTTCGATCGCCCGCAAGCTGCGGCGTGAGAGCAAGACCATCGGTTTTGTCCCGACGATGGGTGCCTTGCATGAAGGGCATCTGACGCTTGTAAAGGAAGCGCGGCAGATGTGCGATATCGTCGTCGTTTCGATTTTCGTTAATCCGTCGCAGTTCGGTCCAGGTGAAGACTTTGCCAAATATCCGCGCGACCTCACGGCCGATGCGGCGCTTTTGACCGAATACGGCGTCAATTATGTTTTCGCACCGGAAACGCTGGAAATTTATCCCGAAGGCTTTTCGACCTATGTCTATGTGGAAGGACTGACAGAAACTCTCGAAGGAGCTTCGCGGCCCGGACACTTTCGCGGCGTTGCGACCGTCGTGACGATTTTGTTTAATACGGTTCGCCCCGATTTCGCGTTTTTCGGCAGCAAGGATGCTCAGCAGGTTGGCGTCATCAAACGACTGACCCGCGATCTCGGCTTTGAGACCGAGATCGTTGTCGTCCCGACCGTCCGCGAAGAATCGGGCCTCGCAATGTCTTCCAGAAACGCCTATTTGACGCCGGAAGTACGGCAAAAAGCATCGATAATATATCAAGCCCTGCGCGAAGCGAAAATCGCTTTCAAGAACGGTGAACGAAACGGTTCGAAACTCGCTCAAATCGTGCAGACCAAGATCGAATCCGAACCTGTCGCCCGCATTGATTATGTCGCCGTCGTTGATAACGATGCTCTGGAACCTGTTGAAAAGATTGATGATAAAGAAGTTTTGGTGGCAGTTGCGGTACGGTTCGGAGCGGTACGGCTGATCGATAACATCATCCTCAACCGCAGACAGTAGATTGGCATCAACCTTGCATCTTAATGACAGGAAGCACTAAATTGAGGGCTTCATAAAATTATGAAAACCATCAAATCATTAGTTTCAGTTTTTAGTATCGTAATTGCTCTGACTTTTGCCGTGTCGGCTCAGACTTCGCTGCCGCAGTTAAACGGCGGGTCGGTCGATATCCAGGCACAAAGAGGCAAGGTGGTGATACTTGCTGTCGGCGCGAGCTGGCTGCCGCTTTCCGATAAACAGGCCGAATTTACTAACATGCTGGCAAAGAAATATGCCGGCAAAAATGTCGCGGTTTATTTTGTTCTGACCGATTCGACAACGAAGGCTAAGAATATAACAAGCCCGGAGAAGCTTAACGCTTTCGTGGTCAAAAACAAACTTGCGATGCCTGTCCTTCGTGATTCCGACGGCACCGCAACGGTCGAGAAATTCAACATCGACCAGCTTCCGTCATTTGTCATCCTGGGCACTGACGGCCAACAAGTCGGCAAGGCTTTTGGTGGGATTGATCCGAAGTTCGATATTACGATTCCGATTTCAAGTGTTGTGGATAAGCTTCTTTAGGAATAGACAAACTTTTAATAAGCAAGAGCAAGTCCGATTCGGGCTTGCTCTTTTTTTCATAGGCGACAACAGTAACTGGAAAATGACGTCTTAATTTTCCTATTTCGTGTATCTGGTGGATAAATTCTTAAAACCGGTGTCAACGAATTACACGAAATAAGAAAATCAGAGCGAAAATCAACCTTATGAAACCTCAAAGCGAGTTCGAACTTCTAGCACTGAATAAAATAGTTGACGCTTCTGAATCAAACAAGCTAAACTTGTTTGTGACGGTTTGAACATATTTTCCGTCCTTTCACCCGCAGACCATTTTCAAATCATTAACGACACGACGAATCTGCGTACAGACGTACGCAGATCTGAACACATCACCACTATCTTATGCTGAGCAGAATTGACGATCTATTGCGCATGGCGATCAGCTTTGGGGCATCCGACCTCCATCTGCGGGCCGGTTCGACGCCGGTTATCCGCGTGAACGGCGAATTACGTCCGCTTGCAGGCGTGACGAAGCTCAACCAGGACGAAACGCTTGAAATAGCTTTTTCGATGATGTCGAACCGTCAAAAACAGCACTTTAAGGAGGTCTTCGAGGTCGATATCGGTTATGGAGTTTCCGGCCTCGGGCGTTTTCGCGTAAATAT
Source organism: Pyrinomonadaceae bacterium (assembly GCA_031389475.1). Classification (GTDB taxonomy): domain Bacteria; phylum Acidobacteriota; class Blastocatellia; order Pyrinomonadales; family Pyrinomonadaceae; genus OLB17. The sequence continues at coordinate 4,177 of JANMSP010000098.1, read as the reverse complement.
TTTTCAGCAGCGAAATTCGATCGGCATCGTCGCCCGCGTGATCTCAGACCGCGTTTGCGGCTTTTCCGAACTCGGCCTGCCGCCCGTTCTGCAAACCATCGCAAACGAATACCGCGGGCTGATACTTGTAACCGGCACGACCGGCTCCGGTAAATCCACAACGCTTTCCGCGATCGTCGATCACATTAACGAAACCCGGAACTGCCATATTGTTACGGTTGAAGACCCTATAGAATTTCTTCACAAGGACAAACAATCGTTCATCACCCAGCGTGAAGTAGATGTCGATACGCGATCCTTCGCCGAAGCGCTTCGCGGAAGTTTGCGCCAGGATCCGGACGTAATACTCGTCGGCGAAATGCGTGATCTCGAAACCATCGAAACAGCCCTCGTTGCCGCCGAAACGGGCCATTTAGTCCTGTCGACGCTTCATACGCTCGACGCCCAGGAAACATTGACACGAATCATCTCGGCGTTTCCGCCCTATCAGCAGAAATCGGTCCGCATTCAGCTCTCCGGACTGCTAAAGGCCGTCGTTTCACAGCGTCTGATGAAATCCGCTGACGGCAAAAGCCGGGTTCCGGCGGTCGAAGTACTGATCTCAACGCCGCTCATCCGCGATTATATCCTGCATGAAGAAAAGACCGCCGCGATCAGAGACGCGATTGCCGCCGGTACTTCGCAATACGGAATGCAGACGTTTGATCAATCGCTGTTTTACCTATACCAGTCCGGCCTCGTCTCGCTTGAGGAAGCATTGCGAGGCTCGACTAATCCGGATGAATTCAGGCTGCGTCTGGCGGGAATTCAGAACACCTCCGGAATGGCTAAGGAAGAAATGGAAAAACTCAGCGGAGTCGGAAACATTTCAAGTATGCTTACTCGAAATTAGGGTTTTTTCGCTGCACTTTCTGTGCTGCGTAATCTAAGTTTTCATTTTTTTGTGTAGCGTAACGACACAGTAACCAAAAGTAAATGACTGCGCAATAATTTATCAGGCAAATAGTTGATCGTTCAGGAAAATCTTTTTCTTTGTCATTCTCGTTCCTATTGGTCTCGGTTGAAACTCCGCTCTCTTGAATTTGAAACAAGAGGAAAAGGATTGTACGAACTTAAATAAGAGAAATAGCAGCTTAGACTTTGCCGGCGGAATGATTGTCAGAATCATTCCGCCGGCTTTCGTAATTTGTCGAATACCGAGCCGCCGCCTGTGATAGAATAGGTTAAATATTGATGAATTAAGGTTTTTCGGCGCGCAAGTCTTGACACTAAAGGCGTCCGACGTGTAAATTTTATGTTTATCTGATTTATGAAAACAGGTACGGAACGCATCTGAAAATATGTTCGGTTTTAGCCGTTCGCAAGATTTATTCCGCTAGATTGCCTCATCGGTTAATCTTCTAAAACCTGCTGAATTGTTCGATAAAGAGAGCATTACGAGAATTTTAAGTAAGGAAGTTCATACAAAGTTAAATGACAAACGAGGTTAACAACGAGACAGAAGAATCGACAACCGGCGAAGCTTCGGTCGTGGAAAACACAAAACAACCCGAGCCTGCAAAGGTTTCGGCACCGGTAATTGAAGACGCGCCCGAAGAAACGCAAGCGATGGGCGATATTGATTTCGGCGCAATTCTCGAACAGTTCGAGCAGGAGCAGACGGTATATCACGCCGGTGAACTCGTCGAAGGCAAAGTCGTCGGCGTGTCCGACCGCGGCGTTTTGGTCGATTTCGGCTATAAATCCGAAGGCGTTATACCGGCCGAGGAAGTCGCTAACAGCAGCGAACCCGTGAATGTCGGCGATACGGTGGAAGTCGTGATCAAAAGCATTCATTCCGGCGATGCTCCGCCGATCCTTTCCCACGTTGACGCAAAAATGCGCAAGGTTTGGGGCGAGATCGAAGAAGCATTTAAGGAAGAGCGAACCGTAACCGGCCGCATCATCGATAAGACCAAGGGTGGCTTACGAGTCGATCTGAATGGAATCGAGGCTTTTCTACCCGGTTCGCAGATCGATTCGCGTCCGATCCGCAGTCTCGACGCCTACAGAGGCCAGGATATCGAGACCAAAATCATCAAGTTCAGCCGCCGCCGCAACAACATTGTACTGTCGCGAAAGGTAATAACTGACCTCGTCATTAACGAACAAAAATCGGCGACTCTCAGCCAGATCGATGTCGGCCACGTTGTCGAAGGAACGATCAAAAATCTTACTGAATATGGAGCGTTCGTCGATATCGGCGGAATTGACGGCCTGCTGCACGTCACCGATATGTCGTGGGGTAGAATCCAGAATCCGGGCGACTCGTTCAAGGTAAACGAGCACATCCAGGTCAAAGTCCTCAAGCTCGACCGCGAAAAAGAAAAAATATCGCTGGGCTTTAAACAGCTTCTGCCCGATCCGTGGTCAACGGTTATCGAAGTTTATCCGGTCAATTCGAAGATCACCGGCAAGGTTTCGTCTGTTACCGAATATGGAATCTTTGTAGAACTTGAAGCCGGCGTGGAAGGCCTCGTTCACGTTTCCGAGATTTCGTGGTCGAAGCGCTCGGCGAATCCGAAACGCATGTTCCATCGCGGCGACGATGTTGACGTTCAGGTTTTGGGCGTTGATACCGAAGAGAAACGCATTAGCCTCGGGATGAAACAGCTTCAGGAAAATCCGTGGGATAACATCCAGGAGCGCTATCCCGTCGGCACGAAGATCCACGGAAAGGTCCGTAATCTTACCGATTTCGGTGCATTCGTCGAACTCGAAGATGGCATCGACGGGCTCGTCCACGTTTCGGATATTACCTGGGCAAAGAAATTAAAGCATCCGAAGGAATTGCTCAAAAAAGATCAGGAAGTCGACGCGATCGTTACGAATATCGATGCAGCCGGCCAGCGTCTTTCGTTGTCGATGAAGGATCTTACACCGAGCGCGTGGGAAGGCTTCGTTGCTACACACCGTCCGGGCGACGTCGTTCGCGGCAAGGTTTCACGCTTTACCAGTTTCGGCGTCTTTGTCGAACTCGGCGAAGGTTTGGAAGGCTTGTGCCATATTTCGGAGCTTTCGGACGACCGCGTCGAAAACGCCGAATCCGTGGTTCAGATGGGCCAGGAATTGGATTTCAAAATTCTTCGAATCGAAAATGACGATCAGAAGATCGGATTGTCGTATCGTGCAGTCGGCAAGGAAGACGAACCGATCGTCGATACCCGCACTTATTCGTCCGAAGCTAAGGGCGGAATGGCTTCGCTCGGTGAGCTTGCCAATTTGATGAAGGGCGGAGCCGCAACCGAGGAAGAGCCGGCGGCTGAACTCTCCAAGGAAGAAAGGGAAGAAGCTAAAAAGGAAAAGAAGGCAAAGGCCAAGCTTGAGTACGAGGAAACCGCTGCCCGAGAAGCGGAGGCTGTGGCAAAGGCGGAGGAAGAGGCTGCTAATGCTCCCGCGGAAGCGGAAGAAGCCGCGGCTGAAACTGCCGAAGAGCCAGCCGCCGAAGTGACTGAAGAAGATCCGGCGGCCGAAACTCCAGCGGAAGAAACCGTAACCGCCGAGACCGGAGATGCTCCTGAAGTATCCGATGCCGTTGAAGCGGAACCGGCTACCGAAGTCCCGGTTGCAGAGGCGGAAACACCTGACGCTCCGGCTGAAACGGAAACTGTCGTATCCGAAGCTGATGCCGAAACCGCGACTGAAGAAAGTGCTGCAGCAGCAGAGGGCGAAAAAGAAGCGTCTGAAGAGAAATCGGCTTAATTAGTTTGTAAAATGTGTCCGCCGGAAAAAGGACGATTGGTTGAAAAGGGGTAATAGAACGATGACTAAAGCGGATCTGGTCGAACGAGTCGCAAAAGAAGCCGAGATGACGAAGAAGGACGCCGAGCAATTGGTGGAAATCATATTCGACAGCATTATCGACACGCTTAACGGCGGCGACAAGATCGAGCTACGCGGCTTCGGCAGCTTCCGTGTCCGCGAACGCAATTCCAGAAAAGGCCGCAACCCGAAAACGGGCGAGGCAGTAGATATTCCCGCAAAACGTGTCGCTTATTTTAAGCCCGGCAAGGAATTGAAAGAGTTGATCAATAACGGAAAATAGCCGATTGAATTTATTGCTTATAGGGAAAAGCCGTCTGAACATTAATGTTCAGACGGCTTTTTTATTCCGGGTCAGTACCGGGAGCGATAGCGA
>JANMSP010000074.1:0-7828 GCA_031389475.1 Pyrinomonadaceae bacterium | reverse complement strand
GCAGCATCTGTTGAATAAATAGAACTTCGGGCCGATTCGACACCGGTAGTAAATCCGATCTGGTTATTGATGATGATGTGAATAGTTCCGCCCGTGCGATAGCCAGGAAGGCTGGCAAGCTGCAGTGTTTCCATCACAATGCCCTGACCCGAAAATGCCGCGTCTCCGTGCAAAAGCACTGGCATAACCATGTTGAAAACTTCTTCGCGGGTTTTCTGTTCGCCGTTACGCAGATCGTCCTGTTTCGCACGCGCCATTCCTTCCACGACCGGATCGACGAATTCGAGATGACTGGGATTACACGAAAGTTGGATGCGTAAGTCTTTGCCGGTTTTGGTTTTGCGGGTACCGATGGCACCTTGATGATATTTTACGTCGCCTTCGTCGGCGGGGAAACTCGGATGCGACGTGCCTTCGAAAACGGTAAAAATACGCTCCGCCATATCGCCTTTTTCGGGATTGCCGATGATGTTAGAAAGCACGTTCAGACGGCCGCGGTGGGCCATGCCCATGTAAATTTCATTTACGCCGCGTGCCGAAGCTCCTTCGATAAGCTGATCGAGCATCGGAATAACGGTCTCGCAGCCTTCGAGCGAAAAGCGTTTTTGACCCAAGTATTTTTTATGCAAAAACTGCTCGAACTGTTCGGCTTCGATTAATTTCTGAAGCAGTTCCAGCTTCGTTTCTACCGGCAAGGGCTTCGTATCGACAAATTGTTCGCGAATATTACGCCTGATCCATTCTTTCTCTTGTTTTACTTGAATGTGGCGGTATTCAATGCCGACTTTGCCGCAGTAAGCTTTGCGAAGAATCTCAAGAATCCGCCGCAGCGTCGCGGTTTTCTCATCATGAAGGCCGCCGGTAATAAATTCGCGGTCCAGGTCCCAAATGGTGAGGCCGAAATTTTCGAGATCCAGCTCGGCCTCCCGATGTGAGGTCATATTCAGCGGGTCAATATCTGCAAGCAAATGTCCGCGAATACGATAGGCGTTTATAAGCTGCAAAACATTAGCCTGCTTCTCGACCTGTTCGCTGTAATGGTTACCACCAAAAAGCGACGGGTTATGATCTTCCGCCCAGCGTAGCGGCGGATAACTTATATCGAGAGCCTCAAATATTTCATCGTAAAATCCGAGTTGCCCGATTATAAGCTGATGAATTCGGGCCAAAAACAAACCGCTTTCGGCGCCTTGAATAACGCGATGATCGTAGGTGCTTGTAATTGTTACGGTCCGACTGATGCCGATCTGCGAAAGTGCGGCGGCGGTCATTCCCTGGAATTCTGCCGAGTATTCTATTGCGCCGGTCGCGATTATTGCGCTTTGCCCGGCCATTAGCCTGGGATTCGAGGCGACCGTTCCGATCGTGCCCGGATTTGTGAGTGAGATCGTCGTTCCCTGAAAATCTTTGATGCCTAACTTTCCATCCCTGGCCTTCTTAACGGTTTCGTTATAACCGGCCAGGAACTCGGCGAAGTTCATGTTTTGCGTGCCTTTGATGCTCGGTACAAGCAGATTGCGCGAGCCGTCCTTTTTCTCGATGTCGATTGCGATTCCGAGATTTATGTTCTCGTGTTCCAACCGCGAAGGAACTTCGTTTACCATTCCAAAGCCGAAATTCATCTGCGGATATTCCTTAACAGCCTTGATGATCGCCCAGGCGATCACATGCGTAAACGAAACCTTGCTTCTTCCTGAACTGAGAAGATGTTCGTTGATGAGATTTCTATTTTCGAAAAGAACTTTTACAGGAATGTTGCGGAAGCTCGTCGCAATCGGAACGGTAAGGCTCTGCTCCATGTTCTCGACTATCTTTTTCGACACGCCGGTGAGCGGTTTTGCGTTGGTATCGGGACTTAAAGCGGCAACCACTGGCTTCTTTTCGGCTACCGGACTTGGAGCCGCGGGTTGCGTCTGAACGGATTTCACTTCCAATGCCGCGGCGGCGCTTCCATTATTGCCCGCGAGCATATCGCCAAAAAAAATCCGCCATGATTCGTCAACCAAATTCGGGTCAGATTGGTATCTGACCAATAAACCCTCAACGTAGCTGGCATTCGCGCCGAAATTTTCCGCAATGTATTCCGATAAATTTGAAATCTTTTCGCTCACTATTGTGTTTTTATCCTTGTTTTCGAATCAGTAGATACAAGTTAATATTTTAACCCAATACGATTAAAAATATAAGCAGAAAGGCGATGTCATCTCAGGCAATAGTGAAATTCATCCGCCGCCGGCGGTCCGACCTCGTCCCATGTCCCACTGTCCCAACACATTCCCGCGATGAAGTTTTCAAATATCAAACGGGCACAAAGGCCCGCTATATCAATTTTGACGTTTGTTGCATCCATTGTCAATAGTTTTGTGGATGAAACGAAATCTTCGTTTTTCCAACTGAATCAGCGGCGGCTGTCTGGATCTGACTTCTAGAGCGACTAAGCTAATAGATCTTACTTGTTGAGTGGGTTTTTGATAGTCAGCTTAACGTCCACCGGTATAACTCTCTTGAAACTGAACCCCATTTTGCGGAATTTTCCGAAAACGAAAATTCTTCCGGTAACGTCCCACGTATCTTTTGAGTCCGTCGACTCATTCCACGCTGCCTTCAAAAGTCTTGTGGTCGGGAGGAAAAGCGTTGCGGGTTTCGGCAAGTTCACGGGTTCGTTTTTCGTGAATGAAAACGGCGTATCGTATTTTTCTATTTCGACCGGAATGCCGTGCACGCGAAAATCGTGAAAGGTAAGAAAATCGACCTTGCCGCTTTGGCCGAGAGCTTTGATCACGGCGGAAACGGATAGCGTGATGCCGGTAAGCGATACTCAAGGTAGAATCAATCGCCCTTGCTAACGCGCGGGCTTCCGCATTGACTACAAAAACTTAGTTTACAATGCACTAGGTTCTGTTGACATAAGGAATAGAAAATCCGTCGATGATTAGCCCCGGATTGAAAGTTCGCTCCGGTTCTTGCGTTTTTGATTTATTTTATGTCTTTTAGTGTATTTTAGGGGTTTCAGTCTTACGGTTAAAGACTGAAACCACAAAAATACACAAAGAAACACGAATAAGAAAAACAACAGATAAAATCAAACAGATCAGCAGCTTGAGACGATTACGTCAACACAACCTAGGACGAAGACGCTTGAGATTTCCCTTCAGGTTCGCCAGATGCGGATTTTGCGGCTTTTTCCAGATCGAGTTTGATCGCATCCAGGATTCCATTTATGAATTGCGTCGCCTCGAACGTTGAGAAACGGCGGGCGATTTCCAGGCCTTCGTTGATAACAACCGTGTGCGGCGTGTCTTCGTAAAGAAATTCGTAAACAGCCAATCGAAGCACGTTACGGTCAACTATCGCCATTCGTTCGATCCGCCAATGCTCGGCGCGGGTGCGAATGCGTTCATCGATTACTTCGAGATTCTTAAGTGTGCCGTGAACAAGATTGTTTGAAAAATCCCGAGTCTTTTCTTCGATATCGGTTTCGCCGAGCTCATTCCAAAAGTCGTCCGTCAAAACAGTACTTTCGTTGTGGACAAGGTCCGCTGCAAACAGCATTTGCAGGGCGCATTCGCGTGCTTTCCGGCGTGTGCCCGAGCTCTTTCCTGATTTTTCAAACGACATGAGGAAAAACCTTTTCTTTACCTTTTGCCTGCTCTGCCTCGCCGCTGATCTCGCGGTGAAGATTAACTATCTCAACGGCCGACATCGCCGCCTCGTAACCCTTGTTCCCGGCTTTTACACCGGAACGATTTATCGCCTGTTCCAAAGTATTCGTGGTAACTACGCCGAACAAGACCGGTACGCCGGTCTGCATTGCGGCCTGACCGACACCCTTTGCCGCTTCACCTGCGACATAATCGAAATGCGGTGTTTCACCGCGTATCACGACGCCGATGGCAATTACCGCATCGAACCGCCCGCTTTGTGCGACCTTTAGCGATGTTAGCGGCAGCTCGAACGATCCCGGCACTTTAAATATTTCAATATCGGATTCCGCCGCGCCCAGGCTTTCCAGAGCGTTGAGTGCGCCGTCGATCAGCTTATCTGTCAAAAAATCGTTCCAACGGCTTGCGACGATGGCGAATCGCGATCCTTCCGCAGTCAGCCGACCGCGATGAACTTTTGGTTGCAAAATAACTATCCTCCGGGCGAATTCAACCGCCATTACCAAGTATAGATAACCACAAAACAAAATGACAAGCAAAAAAGCGTTTTGCAAAACCGCTACTTTACTCCAATAATAGTGATGAATGTCCCGGCCAATAATTGAAACTGAAGAAACACTGATAATCGAAACCCCGGAAAGGGTTCGACTGGAATTCGCTTTGGCGTCGATTGGCAACCGCTTCCTGGCTGCTGCCGTCGACCACTTTATTCAGTATTTGGCGATATTTCTGGTCATTTTTGTTGTGACTATTGCGATCGGCCTGGAATCTCTAGGCTCGGCCGCTTCGGCAAACGACTTATTTCAGGATGTTCCCAACTGGCTGATCGCCGCGACGATAGTCATTCTGTTCCTCCTTTTTTCCGGCTATTTTGTTTTCTTTGAGTGGCTAATGGACGGGCAAACTCCCGGAAAACGGCTGTTAAAGCTCCGTGTTATTCGCGAGGACGGCCGCCCGATCACGCTGTGGGAAGCGATGGCGCGCAATCTTCTTCGCATTTTCGACGCGATTCCTGGATTTTTTCTGCCGATATATTCTATCGGGCTAATAACGATCTTTTTGAGCAATCGCGACCAGCGTGTAGGTGACATTTTTGCCGGAACTGTCGTTATTCGCGAACGGCTGGACGAAGCACCGACATTTGCCGAAGCCTTTTCAAACCCAATCAGCGATGCTGCATTCCGCCGCGTCCAAAAACGTACGGTATTCAAGGCGAACGTTAATCTGCTATCTGAAAACGAGATCGAGGTGGTCGAGGCATTCCTGCGGCGCCGTTGGGACCTAACCGACAAGCAGCGTATCTGGATGGCTTGGCGAGTAGCATTGCCGCTAATGTATAAGCTTAAACCGGAATATGATCTGGCAACTTTCACGTACGAAGGTTATTTGGAAGAGGTAATTCATCGTTACTATTCGAAACAGCGGTTTTTGAATTAGAAATTCTCAGTCGCGGCTATGCCGCTCTATTTGCGGAAAAGCTGTGCTCTTCCGGTTGGATTGGATAATATTTTGCGGCTATGCCGCCGGTCCATACGCACACAAAAAAGGCAGCGGCATAGCCGCGAGTCTCATCTGCGAACTGCGGAAAAGCATAGCTTTTCCGCAAATAGATGGGCAAAGCCCAAAAATCCAGCCAGTGCAAGAATTGATGGGCCAAAATATCAGTCAAGCGAACTTTCAAAATTACCTTTCCTAAAGTATTTTTAGTTTGTGAAAAAAAGCATTCTAGTAACCGGCGGCGCCGGATTCATCGGTTCGCATTTGGTCGATCATTTGTTGGCGGAAGGCGTATGGAGCGTCACCGTCGTTGACGATCTGAACGATTTTTATTCTCCCGAAACCAAACGGAAGAATATCGAAGGCCATAAAACCTCTACGGATTACCGTTTTGTCGAAGCAAATATCTGCGATGCCGAGCCTCTTCGAAAGCTTTTCGACGAGACCGAACTTGACTGCATCGTCCATTTAGCGGCCCGTGCCGGTGTACGTCCGTCGCTGTGCCATCCAAAGCTTTACGCCGAAACCAACATCAACGGGACGCTGAATTTGCTTGAGCTTGCAAGAGATTTCGGGATCGGCCAGTTCGTTTTCGGCTCGTCGAGCTCGGTTTACGGTATCAACGGCAAGGTGCCGTTTTCCGAAAACGACCGTATCAACCAACCGATCTCGCCTTATGCATCGACAAAGGCCGCAGGCGAGCTTTTGTGCCACACGTATTCGCATCTATTCGATATTCGCACAGTCTGCCTTCGCTTTTTCACGGTTTATGGAGCACGCCAGCGGCCCGATCTGGCGATTCATAAATTCAGCAAACTGATCTCCGAAGATAAGCAGATTCAGGTTTTCGGCGACGGCTCGACGAGGCGCGATTACACCTACGTCGACGACATTATTCAAGGCGTTCGCTCTGCCATCGATTACGACAAATCGAAACACGAGGTCTTCAATCTGGGCGAATCGCAAACGGTTGAACTCTCGCGTTTAATCGAGCTTTTAGAAGAAAGCCTCGGCAAAAAAGCCATCATCGACCGCCAGCCGATGCAGCCCGGCGACGTGCCGCTGACCTACGCCGACATTACAAAAGCTAAAGACCTGCTCGGCTACGATCCGAAGACCAAAATCGAAGAAGGAATTCCAAAATTCGTCGAGTGGTTCATTTCGGCGAATGAAAAAATCGAGGCAATTGGCAAAGCGGGTCAGAACCGGGAGCGATAGCGACTGGGTTCTTTGAAAGGATAACGGATAAAGGAGAAAGGATAAATGAAGAACTCGGAACGTCTTACTTTATCCCTTATCCTTTCGCCTTTATCCTTTCGAAGCTATCGCTCCCGATTCTGACTTACAGTTAATCGTATGAAAAAGGAATTACTACCAGAAGACCGTGAGGAACTTCTTAGCGAATTAAAGACGCGTTTTGAGGAAAACCTGGATCGGCATAAAGGGTTTGAATGGTCCAAAGTGCAGGCAAAGCTGGAAGTGGATGCTAACAAACTGTGGTCGCTGGGTGAAATGGAGCGGACCGGCGGCGGGCCGGATGTGGTCGGGTTTGATAAAGAGACGGGCGAATATGTTTTTTATGATTGTTCGGCGGAAAGCCCGAAAGGCCGTCGGAGTCTTTGTTACGACGGGCAGGCCTTGGAGTCGAGGAAGAAACATAAGCCCAAACATAGTGCTGTTGGGTTTGCTTCCGAGATGGGTATTGAGCTTCTAACGGAAGAACAGTATAGAGAATTGCAGACACTTGGAGATTTCGACATGAAAACTTCAAGCTGGCTGGCAACACCTCCGGAGATCAGAAACCTGGGCGGTGCCATTTTTGCCGATTACCGCTTCGGACAGGTTTTTGTTTATCACAACGGTGCGGAATCTTACTATGGCGGCAGGGCGTTCCGCGGGTCGCTGAGGGTTTGATCAACTCCACCGGAAGACTTTTTTCATTGCGGGAAGCAGCCGGTGGCCGATGATTGTTTGGCGGAAAAAGGCTTCGTGCTCGGCTTCGACGCGGGCCATATCGAGCAGGTCTTCCACGCATTCATCCATACCGAGTTCTTTTGCGAAGCCAGCCGCTACTTCATATTCGACGATATTTCCGCTTTCCAGCCGCCCGGCGAAATACATCGGCATAAACCAGCCGGACAAAAAACACGTCGCACCGAGCGAACGTCCGATAGTCCAAAAAATCTTTTCACGAGTAGGATTCGGCTTTGCTTCCAGAATTTCCAGCCACCGCCCGACCCGTTCACGATGATGCCACTCCTCGGCCTCGATCTTCCTGATCGCCGTCTTTTCGGCGGATTCCTTCAGCGATTTCCAATGCCCACGATAAGCAAACGCCGCCGCGATCTCGCCGGAATAGGCGTTCTGCAGGATGCGGATCAAGTTTTCGCGGGCATTGTTCAATTTATTCATTAACCGGAATGATCAGTAACCGGAATGATCAGTTCGCGGCGTCCTAACACTGTTTGAAATTTTGACTGGGCAATTGCGGCTTTTCCGCAAATAGACGGGCACAGCCCAAAAAAACCGACTAAATTATTTAGAACGTTCGTCTGTCGATGTCGGATGCGAACATGGTAATTCGGGATTGCCCATGCTCGCTCCGTTAGTGCTTATCAAACTTCATATTTTTTGCCCCAAAGTTTGAGATACGAAATCCTTTGATCGCT
>JANMSP010000050.1:0-8895 GCA_031389475.1 Pyrinomonadaceae bacterium | reverse complement strand
CGGCACAAAGCAGCAGTGGGAAGCAAAACTTTATTGGTTCGGCGATCTCCTTAACTACGACTGGGACGAAATAACCGGGAACCGCGATATATAGGATGCGATCGACTTCTGTCTTAGAATGTCACAAACAGGAAACTCATTTCTGATCCAATTGTGATCACGGAAAACGATCTTTCGCTCTTGCCATAAATCGGCAACTGAGAACTCCGCAACCGTTTCTCCATTCACCAAGAAGCCTAAGGTGGAAAATTACAGTTGTCAGAAAGAAATGTCATATTACACCACCGGTACACGTCGAATTTGAATTCTGCGATCAAATAATTCAGACCCCAAAAATTCTTCATTCGTCAGTTTGCCATACCGAATCTCGCTATAGCCTCGAATTCCCGATCACTATGGTTTCCTTTGGATAGACCTTCAGACGCGGTGCGGGAAAATCCACAAGCGTCGGGAAATTCGCAAGCTCCGGCTCCGGAGCTACGGAGTCGCCAAAGCCAACATCTTGGAGCGGAATTCTTGCTTGCCCAAGCTTAGCTGTAAACTTGATTCGAATCATGGAGATTGGTAATCCTCGGTCCGGGCCTTTTGGCTAATGCGTCACCTATCCTTTCACCGGAAATGTCACAGGATAAACGCTTTTTCCGTTTCGCGGTGATTTCGGATTCGCACATCATCGACGAGTTTTACAAAGGCCCGGAAAGTAATAAATTGAATTCCGAATCGGTTTTTTTGACGACAAAGAGATTGTCGGCAGTTCGGGATTTTTAAGGCGGCTTGAATCCGCCTATCGAAAAGGTCTTTATCTGCGGTTACTTCTTTCACGATTATCCGTCACCAGACGACGATTTCTACTATAACAATAAAACGCGGATAGACTTTGCCAAGGAGTTGGTGGACAGCTTCAAAATGCCGGTGCATATCGGGTTTGTGAATCATGATTATGATGTTCCGAAGGTTTCCCGCGAAATGTCGCACCGTTTGTTCAAGGAAAAGCTCAAGACCGTCGAGACGGATGTCTAATTTACGAGGTTCATTTTCCGCAGAATTTTCTGAAACCGTAGATCGGTTTTCAAATTAGCAAAACGCGGCTCCGCATTTATCCAGGCCATACGCTCCTCGCGCATGTCAAAACATTTTTCCAAAGCCGCAATGGCTTCATCGATGCGTCCCATCTCTGCGTAATTCTCGGCCAGTGAATAAAGCGCCTGGGTATCGGTTCCAGCCGATCCTTCAAGCATCTTAAGTGTTTCGCTCGCTTTTTCGGACGCTCCTGTACGGTGGTAAGCCGTCGTAAGGAGCGAGAGCCAGACATATTTTTGAGCGTTGTATTTCGGCAGATCCTGTTCGCAGATTTCGATGACCTGCCGGTATTCGCCGTGATGAAACAAAAAAGTCGCCAGCCCCCGCCTGGCAAGCTGGCGTCCCTTATCGAAATCGGCAAATTCGCGTGCCAGCGCAAGCGCTTCGGCGTATTCGCCGCGGCTCTCCAAAACGGCCAGACGGGCGCCCTGTATATCCGGGGAAAGCGGATCGATCACGATCGCACGCTGTACTTCCGCAAGTGCCTCGTCGTTTCTGCCGACCATTGCCAGTAATTGGGCATACCACTGATGAGCGTTGGCGTAATTCGGATTTAGCTCGATGGCGCGTTTGAAATTCCTTTCGGCGCCGTCCCAATCCCACTCATGAATGCGATTGATCAAACCGAGCGAGGCATAAGCTTCAGCCAGTTCCGGGTCGAGGGTCAACGCCTTGTTCGCCGCGGCCTTCGCCTTGAGAATTACTTCGGCAGCTTGTTCCGGCGGCAGGTTTCTGGCAAGCCTGGAAAAAGCGTCGGCAAAACCGGCGTAGGCGAGCGCGAATGTCGGGTCGAGCGCAACCGCTTTTTGATATTCGTCAATAGCTTTTTCAACATTGCCGGGATTTTTCTTGTCAAATATGGCTCGCCCGCGAATGTAAGCGCGGTAAGCTTCCGGGTTACCGGTGTGACGTTTTATTAGAAGCCGGCGGTCTTTTTCCAGAAGGTCGGAGAGCAGCGACTGCGCAACTTTGGTTGAGATCGCGTCCCGCAAATTGAAAAAATCCGCTTCGGCCTCATCGAACGAACCTTGCCATAGCTGCGCCCCGTCACGTACATCCCACAGACGCAGATTCACTCGCAAACGGCCCGCGACCGCTTGCAGAGTTCCTTCCAAGACCGCGTCAACTTTTAACGCCTCGCCAAACTTTATCGGATCCTGGCCGGTTTCCGCATAGCCTTCGACGGACCTCAAAGGACGGACGGCAAAACGGTTCAAACTACCGAGACGCGAAATCAGCGAATCCGTCAGGCCTATCGACAAGGCCCCGCTTTGTTCACTTTCGTCCAGGGTTTTCAAAGGGAGGATGGCGATGGTGCGGATATTTCTTTGGGTGACGGGAACACTCGAAAATCCTTCTTTGCCGCTAAAATTCCACCACGCCGCAAAACTCGACACGAGAAATGCTCCAAGCAAAATTGTCGTGACGAAATATGATCGAATCCGGGTCTTCGGCTCGACCGGGGTCGCGTGTTGAGGCGTGAATTCGTCATCATTATTATGGGTAAAGCCATTGCCGGGAGCGTTAGTTACCTCGCGAACGTCGGCGATGAAACGATATCCGCGTTTGGGTATGGTTTGGATAAATTGTCCGTTCCCGTTTCCGCCGAGAGCTTTTCTCAGCTGGGAAACGGTATATGTAATATTGCTTTCCTCGACAAATGTATCGCGCCACACGGTTTCGAGAAGCTTTTCGCGGGTAACTATTTCGCCGTGTCCGCGCACCAGCAGCACGAGAATCTCGAGCGATTTCGGAAATATCGGCACCAGCTCACCGCCGCGCCAGAGCGAATGATTCTCGGCATCAAGGCGAAACTCCGCAAACTCGTAAAAATGCTTCACATCGTCGGACATTGCCAGATCAAACCACTTTCAAATAATTTTCCAATCTTTTCCAAAGGATTTTTTAACGCCTTAAAGATAAAACTATTGCCCGTCAGAAGCAAATTCGTTAAACCTGCAAAATCTCTAGGGCAAATAAATCGGAAAACATCAACTTATACAGGAGAAAAATGAATCGTAGAATACTATCAATCATCACGCTGTCGCTCGTTATTGGGGCGGCATTGTTTATAACTTCGGACCGGTCGTCACAAGCACAAAGCCAGATGCTCGCCGTCGCCGACACGGGCATTGTTACTTTGGGTGCGAATCAGATTCTTCGCATCGCCGTTGACCCGTCGGACCCGTCAGGCAACACATTTCTCCGGTTTAAACAGACAAAATACGGGCAAGGTGCTTGCACCAGCGACGGCGTATGTAAACACACCATCGCGTCTCAAAGCACATCCGCGCCAGTAACGCTGGATTCGAGCGAAGCGGCTTCGTTCGACATCCCTGCTTCCTTCCTGGGCGGGGTATATGTTGGTGTTCGCGGAGAGGTTTTGAGCAGCCGTCGAAATGTGCAGATGAATGCTTCAATTATCGACATCGTTACGGGCAACACTATCGCAGTTTTGTCTACGAGACACGATACCGTTAAAAATTGAATCCGTATAAATCTGTGAGACACAATACCGTTAAAGGGAACCGGGGCATTTGACTAGTGAACTTGCAAAGTTTCCCAAGCAAGTAATCAAAGTAAGAAAAAGGAGAAAAAAGAAATGAAACGCAGAATAACATTATCGATCGCGCTCGTGTTGAGCATTGTTTCAGTGTCGCTGACGATCTCGGAATCAGCGGTGAATGCACAGGGTAATTTCAGGCATGTCGCCGATTCAGGCGTCACCTCGCTCGGCCCCGATCAAACGCTTCGGCTGACGGTCACCGGCGGCGACATAAACGGCGATGTCCGCGTCCGGTTCAAACGGATCAAATATATGGACTGCCCGGCCTCACCCAAGATCTGTATTGAATCACAAACCGTGTCGCCCGTCATGCCCCTGTCCGCGAACGAAGCCGCCTCAACCGACGCGACCGGCGGCAACTGGCGGATAATTATCGAGAGCAACAATCAAAATGTGCGGACAAATGGAATAGTGTTTGACACCTCGACCCAGAGGATCGTCGCTATGTGCTGCACCTCGCAAACCATGTATTGGCCTTAAACTGAAGAGAAAGATTATGAAACGCAAAATAACATTATCGATCGCGCTCGTTTTGAGCATCGTTTTAGTATCGCTGACGAGTTCCGATTCGACGGCGAACGCACAAACCCCGCAAAGATTTCGGTTTGCCGCCGGTGTCATCACTCCGGGTGCGGGTCAGACACTCCGCGTCACGGTCGTCGGTACGGGCGGGAGCTCTGATGACATCCGCGTCCGCTTTTTATGGTCGCAATATATGGCGGCAGGTTGTAGCGGGACGCCTGCGGTGTGCCGCCACACCGTTGCCACTCAAGGCGCAACCCCATTTCAAACACTGAGTAATGCCTCTCGAGACGCTCTTTCGTTCGATGTTCAGAGCACCGGGGACGGAGTCAATGTTGTGGTTGAGAGCAACCGTCGAGATGTGCGCGTGACGGCGACGCTTTATGACATGACGGCGCCGGTTTATGGAGTTGTCGCCGCTTTCGAGATGGATATTTTAAGGGACTGATGAAAATTTATGAAGATACAGAATTATGAAACGCAGAATGTTCATATGAAAAATCAAACTGCTCAATATTTCATCTGTTTCGTCTCGTCGGTTTTGATTCTATGGATCGCGTCGGCAGCGAACCTGTCGGCGCAGATACCACGCATCAAAATACCGCGCCCATCCACAATCAAGCCTCAGGCACCGCCACCAGCGGAGCCGGCCGCGAGCGGAAGTCAGAGCGCAGCCTCCGGCTCAGGTCAGACAAACAAGGCTGCTATCGAATACGATTCGATTATGAACATGCGCTTCTACGAAGCGAACGGCGGATTCCTGGTCGAAGGTTTGGAAGTGGTTTTTCCGCCAGGCGGCTCATCGAGCGCGAGTTTCGTGGTCACACGGCCCGGCGGCGAGGTTGTTTCCACCGTTCCTCTTCGCTATGAACCGCTTGAGCGGTTCTCGGCCTTTGGCGTCTTCCGTCCCGCTTCGGGCAACCCCGGAACCGTTCGTGTCGCCGGAAGCGGCGATTTTGTGATGGCAGTCAGAATCGGTGGCGAGACGATTACGACGCTGCCCTTTAGCCTGAAAGAACAGGTCAGCAATGATCCGTTCAATCCCGGAAAAAAATTCGTGCGTGACGGGCCGTGGGGCGACCTGGCCTTTTTCTCGGTTATTACGAACGACCCGGACGCAATGCTTCACTTTAATTATTGGCTGAGCACAAGGGAGTTTCCCGCCGGGATGAGGCGGCCCAAGGTCACGCTTCACCTGCTCGCTAATGGAAAGGAAATCGCGGCCAGCCGTTCACCGGTAGTACCTGACGAGCTCGACTGGTATTTTTATGAGCGCAAAGAGTTAATTGTCGAGGCAAAGCCAAAACAACGCTGGCTGGCATTATCCGATCTCACAAAACAAGACGGCGAGATAGCGATGGTCGTCAAAGCCGACGGCCAGACAATCAAGACATATAAAACGCAGGTCAAAGGCGGACAGCTGCAAACGCTCGAACGAAATCGTTTGACAACCGAACCTCGCACCGATTTTATCTCTCCGCGCTATGTTGACCTCACCGACAGGTCAAGATCCGATTTCACGATGCGCGACATGTTTTGGATAAAAAAGTTTCGATAAACACCCTGGATCTACAGTCTTTAGCTGCTAGCTTTAGTGATTCTTCAGCATAAAAGCTTTATTTGTATTGGCATAACCCTAAGGGGCGGTTTGTTTGAAGCTATTCAGCAAAACGGCATCGCGGATTTGTGACTCACGGGTAAAGGCAAATTGCCTGCCGTTAGGCGACCACGCGAAAGCCTGGATAACACCACCGGAGCTATTCGCGAAGAGCAGCGAGCCCGGCGGTCGGTCAGCATAAAGAGGGTGCGTGGTGATTTTACCATTTTCGCCTTCGTTGCTGATGTAAGCGATGAACTTGCCATCCGGCGTCCATCGCAGAAAACGATCATATACCGTCGGCAAAATTGTGAATTTTTGGCGGAACTGCCCATCTTCGGCGGAAACGATTCCGATGCACCAAAGCGGATTCGGCTCGATTGAATCATCGATGTAGAAAAACGCGATGAGCTTGCCGTCCGGCGATATCTGCGGTCTCGCGCCTCTCATTTCTGTAACGACTACACTCGGGCCACCCGCCATCGGCACTTTTCGCAGGACTCTGCTGGTGTTGCCCTGCTGGTAAACCACCCATTTTCCATCCGGCGACACGGCCGGAAAAACCCCGCCGCCCTCATGCGTGAGCTGAGTCAAATTCCGTCCCTCAATATCAGTGCGCCAAAGATTCAGTTTGCCTTTCTTGCCGGCGGCGAAAACGATGAAACGGTTGTCGGGCGACACGGCCAAACCTCTCCGGGCCTGCATTCCGGTTGTTAGCTGACGCGGATTCGTGCCGTCCGCATTCCTCACCCATAAGTTTGTTTCCCCGCCCGCGAATGAAAAGTAAGCGATGCGCCCGTCGGCAGTCCAGGCGATCTCGTCAAAACTGCCGACTTGCCGGGCAATGGACGCCGCCGATCCGCTGGGATCATCCCCGGTTTTCGCGTAAAGCCGGTCGACGGAGTTCCGCTGTATGCTTAAAATCGTCTCTCCGTCGGCCGTAGTGCTCAATCGTTCATAAGAACTCAAATCGTTGGTCAGTTGCCGCGCCGCATCATCGGATAGAGAAAGCGACCAAATTTGCGCGGGCGAGCCTGTCGTCTCACTGGCGATCACGATCAGGCCGACGTCCGGTATCCAGCTTATGTGATTGACCGAGGCCCAGCAGCGCGCTGTAAGAGGTTTCTCCGCTCCGGTCGCCGCATCCACGCCGATGACCGACATCGTTTCGCCGCCGTTTTGGTCAATGTCTTTTGACGCGCAGGCGATGGTCGCGCCGTCGTGTGACCAGGCGGTGGAAGTGCCTTTGACATTAAATTCCGAAGGGTATTTTCGCTCGGTCAGCAGTCGCAGATCCGACCCGTCCGGTGCGGCGGTGTAAAGTTTAGTTCTGCCGCCGCGTCCTTCCGTCCAGGCCATCCGGCTGCCGTCGGGAGCAAAACTCACGGCTGTATCGGGCGTCGCCGCCAAGTGTTCGACGAATCCGCCGAAAACGGGAATGCGCCGCAATTCCAAATCGGCATTGTTAGTCTTAAAAACCGAGCAGTAAACAAAAGTTCCGTCGGGCGAAATGGTCAATCCCCAATAGCTTTCATCGGCGACCGGACTGATGTTGACCGGCTGTGGGGAAGCGGTTTGCTGGACCCAAAGGCTTTGGCCGTTGGATTCAGCCAGAGCGTAGACAAAAAACTTGCCGTCCGGCGAAATGGCGGTGTTGACGACGCTGCCGTTTGTCGTCAGCCGTTTTATATGCATTGCGACGCTTCGCGCGGGCGAAGCTTTGGTGTCCCGGCTGTTTTTCCACGTGTATGCGGCCAGTCCAAAAATCGCCGCCGCTGTCAGAGCAATCCCGATTGAGAAGTATGCCGAACGGCGCGGGCTGCGAAGTTTTAATGCCGGCGTATCGAATGTTTTCGTATATCCCGTCATTTCGGGTACGTCGTCAATTTCGTATTCCTCCTCGATGACGATATGCGATTGCGTCCGCTCGTGCGCGGTGATCTCGATTGTTTCAACGCCGTTTGTTTCCGCCACTTCCGCCGCAAAACGGTAACCGCGTTTAGGAATCGTTTGAATAAACTTTTCACCGTTTCCATCACCCAAAATCTTTCGCAGCAAAAAAACATTGCGTGAAAGATTGGCCTCCTCGACAAAACTATCGGCCCAGACTCGGGACATCAATTTTTCCTTCGTCACGACGCAGCCGTTGTTTTCGAGAAGGACAAACAGGAGATCGAGAGCTTTTGGCGGCAGCGGCACAATCAGGCCCAAACGCTTTAGGAGGCGCTCATTTGTTTCGATTCGATAATCGCCGAACCGGTAAGAGTGCGGTAATTGTTCGCTCATATGACGACCGAGAATTTGACGAGAAAAAAAGGAGATTTTGCAAAGGACTTGAAGACGACACCGGGATTATAACGGTGAAGTCGCATCTTTTCAACTTATTTCCGCGGCTTGCAAAGCCGCACTATTTGGAGAAAATTTTTGAAAGTCCGAAAGAGAACCGAAATGACGATTGAAACCGAAAGGTTTATGACTGTCAAAATCCATCCGGGAAAGCATTGTCAGTTTTGTGAGGTGTGCGGCAGCAATTCGCCGATGCTGACCACTACGGAGGCGGAACAGTTCTCTCGAATGAGTTCGCTAGCGATTTTTCGATTGATTGAAGCCGGGCGGATTCATTCCCGTGAAACAGCGGCAAGCTTGCTGCTCGTTTGTTTCAATTCGCTTTCGGCGGAAAAAAGTAAACAACAATCAATTAAGGAGCAAAAACTATGAAAAAGATAATAACGATCGTGCTGATGACAATGGTTTCGGCAACCTTTGCCATCGCGCAAAACGGGGTGGACGAACAGGAATTGATTAGGCTTCAGCAGGAATGGCGAGCGGCAATCGAACGCGGCGACCGAGACGCTCTCAATCGTTTTATCGCCGACGACTTTTCCAATCGCGGCCAGATGAACAAAACTCAGCAAATTGAGCAGAGCTTGAAGTCCGCCAAAGAAAGACAGGCTAATACCGAGATAAAGAATTTTACTCGCACGCCCTTCGACTACACGGTGAAATTTAAAGGCGTTGATATGGCGGTGATGCGGTTCAGCGTCGCTGAAAAAGGACAATTCAAAGGGCGGGATTTCGCCGATTATATTCAGCGCATACTCATCTGGATGAAGCGCGGCGGACGCTGGCA
>JANMSP010000021.1:0-4689 GCA_031389475.1 Pyrinomonadaceae bacterium | reverse complement strand
GTTGGGATGTCGATAGTTTCACCGATCATTAAACGAAGAACATTCGGAAATTTCTCATAAGTCCGGGTTCCAGCACCATAGCTCGTTACTTCAACCGACATATCAGGAATCATTCCGTAAGTATAACACACAGTTGAGATTATAGCTGCCCCGGTCGGTGTGACAAGTTCGCCTTCAATTTCCGTTGAATAGATTGGAATATCCTTCAGAAGTTCGCTCACGGCAGGTGGCGGCACCGGAAATTTTCCGTGCTCCATATTCACGAATCCGCTGCCAACGTGAATTTTTGAGCAGGCAAATCTTTCAATATCGAGCATTTCAAAACCGATACACGCCCCGACAATATCAATGATCGCGTCCATTGATCCGACCTCGTGGAAATGAACCTTTTGCGGCTCGATTCCGTGCACATTGGCCTCTGCGTCGGCTAACCTGCTAAAAATTGCGATGGAACGGAGCTTAACGTTCTCGGATAAAGCCGACGTGTTTATTATATTTTCGATGTCGCTGAGGTGGCGGTGCACATGTTCGCACGGAACCTTAACATCTGCATGGGTCGATGAAATACCGGCACGGTCAACCTTTGCGAATTCGATCTCGTAATTCGAAATATTCAAAAGCGCTATCTGCCGCCGAAATTCGATTTCGTCGAGCCCAGCAGCCATTAAAGCCCCGAGGATCATATTCCCGCTCGCACCAGAGAAACAATCGAAATAGAGCGTTTTCATAAAGATAGAAGTGTAGCGTTTTTTAAATTAAAAAGGAAAAAGACCGGGTTTAGATTGCATACTTCAGTTTGTTTTTGCCCGGCAGGAAATAGACTGAAGTTGCACTCGGAACGTGCCGCTTTTGCTATCAAACGCGCATAATCTTATAATCGCTGTTTCGTTTGATCTGGTAAACAAATGACGCTTTTACAACTGCAAAATATACTGCGCGAACGGGTTCGGCAAACGGCATTGGATTCCTTTAAAGTCGAATTGGGGCAGATAGCATCCGAAACGCCGCCTAAGACCGAACTCGGTGATCTTGCTTTCCCGATCGCTTTCGAACTTACCAAGCTGATAAAGCAGCAAACCAGCGAGAAAAGGAATCCGCGTGAGATTGCCGAAATCTTAAAGCAGGCATTAGAAGAATTTGATTTCGTAGAAAGGATCGAAGTTGCCGGTGCCGGTTATCTTAACGTCTTTTTCGAGAGGGCAAGATTTCTCGCGGAAAACGTCGATACTTTGCCTCTTCCTTCACTGACGCTCGCCGATAATGCAGATTCCCCTAAGGTTTGCGTCGAGCACACCTCGGTCAATCCCAACAAAGCCGCTCATATCGGCCACGTCAGAAATTCGGTCCTGGGTGATACGTTCCAGCGGATTTTACGGGCGACGGGCAAGCGTGTCGAGGTGCAGAATTACATTGACAACACCGGCGTACAGGTTGCGGATGTCGTCGTCGCCTTTCTTTATATCGAAAATAACGACTTGGCTGAAATTAAGAAGCTAGATGCCGGCCTGACCGCCGATGGCAAAACCTTTGATTATTTTTGTTGGGATCTTTATGCAAAAGTCGGAGTCGCCTATCAAATCGACGAAGCATTAAAAGAAAAACGGGCCGAAATCCTTCATCTCATTGAAGAAGGAAGCAACGAAACCGCAACTCTAGCCGATTATGTGGCGACACGAAATGTCGAATGCATTCTCGCGACGATGGAGAGACTTTCGATTCGCTACGACCTGTTGCCTCGTGAATCCGAGATACTTCATCTAAAATTTTGGAGCAAGGCATTTGAGCAGATGAAATCTCTTGGCGTGCTGCGTCTTGAAACCGAAGGCAAAAACGCGGGATGCTGGGTGATGCCTTTCGAATCGCATTCCGGTAACGAGGAACACGAATCCGACAAAATACTGGTGCGTTCCAACGGGAGTGTCACTTACACGGGAAAAGACATCGCCTATCAAATGTGGAAACTCGGAATCCTCGGAATGGATTTCTTCTACAAGCTTTTCCACACTTATAAAAACGGGCAGGAGGTATGGATAACCTCGGCAATCGAATCGGAAGATCAGCATCCGCGTCCGCAGTTCGGCGGCGGCGAAACTGTTTATAACGTCATCGATTCTCGTCAATCTTACCCGCAAGACGTGGTGAGAAAAGGGGTTGCGGCCATCGTTCCGGAAAAAGGAGAAAGTGCGAGCATTCATCTGTCTTACGAGATGGTTGCCTTGTCGCCAGCGGCTGCGGAAGAGCTTGGATTTATTTTGTCTGAAGAAGATAAAAAACGGCCGTTCATTGAAATGAGCGGTCGGAAAGGTCTCGGCGTAAAGGCAGATGACCTTATTACGAGGCTGGAAACCAACGCTTTGAGCGAGGTCGAATCGCGGCATGCGGAACTGCATTTGGATGAGAAGAAGTTTATTGCACACCAACTTGCGGTCGGAGCTTTGCGTTATTTTCTATTGAAATTCACGCGAAATACAATAATCATTTTTGATTTCAAGGAGGCATTATCGACTGAAGGTGAGACCGGAGCGTTCTGCCAATACTCCGCGGTCAGAGCGAACTCAATTTTCCGCAAACTTGAAGAAAGGAATGAATCCCTCGAAGATTTTCTTGGACAGGTAAAACAAACCGGCAAAATACCCGAAATATTTGGTTCGGAATATGGCAACGATATCTGGTCGGTTATAACACTTGCTTCCCGCCTTGAAGAAACCGTTCAGCAGGCCGCCGCTCAGAATGAACCGGCGATATTGGCGAAATATGCCTTCAATCTGGCAAAGGCATTTAACCTTTTCTACCATCATCACAAGATAATTGCTGAGGAAAGCGCAGATAAGCGTGCGGTGCTAGTGGCGACCGCAAATATTGCACGGCGTTCGTTAACGGCGGCATTGAATACGATGGGAATCGAAGTTCCCGAGCGGATGTGATTGACATGCCGCGAAGGATTTTGATACAAGTGTAGCTAGTGATTCAAGACCAAACCAAAATAACGATTTCCCGAAAGTGGCGCATCAACAGCAGTTGGCGGTGGTTTTCTACATCCGCGGTGCGTAATTTAAGTGCGAAAATCGTTTTTGGTCATTGAGTTCAATTCGAATTTCTATTTCTTATCCGATGCCGCCTAGATTTGGGCGGCATTTTTATTTTTATGAACGACTTCGGCGAATTTTTAAAAAAGACGAAGATGGCAAACGTGATTCCGGTGATAGCAGAGCTGCCGGCCGATTTGCTGACGCCGTTGAGCGTTTATCTGAAAATGTCGCGGGGGCAGGCAAACTCGTTTCTACTGGAATCGGTTGAAGGCGGCAAAAGCCTCGCGCGATATTCATTTATCGGGGTCGATCCCAAAATGATCGTCAGCGGCTCCGATGAACAGATCAAGATCCGCAGTTCTGACGGCGAAACAGAACGGCATATTTCGATTATCGATTACCTGCGCGAACATTTTACGAGCAATAAGGTTCTCGAAGATGCCGAAATGCCCTCATTTATCGGCGGAGCCATCGGAACGCTGGAATTTTCTTGTTCGAACTGGTTTGAGCCGACATTAAAGGACGCGGCCGCTGAAAACAAAGGCGAAGCGTCCTTTATGTTTTTTCGCTCTCTAGTTGCATTCGATCACGCAAAACAGGTGGTAAAGATTGTCTCGCTTGTTTTTACTAGGGAAAGCGTAGGCAATACGCCTAAACTCGAACAGTCATATTGCGACGCTCTTACCGAAAATTCGAGGATTAAAGCTATTCTTGAAAATGATCCTGTTGTGTTACCCCAAGCGAACATTCAATTTGCGAATGGCGAAGTCACTTCGAATTGGAAACAGCCTGATTTCGAAACCGCCGTTCTCGAAGTAAAGGAAATGATAAGCGGGGGCGAATGTTATCAAGTCGTGCTTTCGCAATGTTTTAAGAAGCCAACTTCCGCATCGGCTGTTTCTATTTATCGGGCTATGCGCTCATTGAACCCATCGCCGTATATGTTTTTGCTCCAAGCTGGAGAACGGTCGACCATCGGTGCGTCACCTGAAATGCTTGTAAAATGTAGCGGCAACAAATTAGAGTACCGTCCGATTGCAGGCACACGGGCAAGAGGTAAAACACCGGACGAAGACGCTATGCTCGCGGACGAAATGCGGGGCGACAAAAAGGAAATTGCCGAACATCTTATGCTTGTCGATCTCGGACGTAATGACCTCGGCCGCGTGGCAGAATTCGGCAGTATTGCTGTCAAAGATTTGATGAGTGTCGAAAAATATTCGCATGTGCAGCATCTAGTCAGTTACCTTTCGGGAAATTTACGCGAAGGCTACGACCGTTTTGATGCATTAGCGTCTTGCTTCCCTGCGGGAACAGTTTCGGGTGCACCGAAAGTGAGAGCAATTGAAATAATCCAAAAGCTCGAGCCGACGCCGCGAGGCATTTATGCGGGAGCGGTTGGTTATTTCGATTACGCGGGAAATATGGACACTTGCATTGCTATCCGTACACTTGTGCTTGAAAATGGCGAGGCTAAAATTCAGGCGGGTGCTGGGATAGTCGCCGATTCCGTGCCTGAATTGGAATATCAGGAAACGATAAGCAAAGCGAGGATGTTGCT
The DNA here is from genome assembly GCA_031389475.1 of Pyrinomonadaceae bacterium. GTDB lineage: Bacteria > Acidobacteriota > Blastocatellia > Pyrinomonadales > Pyrinomonadaceae > OLB17. The sequence goes on along the minus strand of JANMSP010000021.1, from coordinate 99 downwards.
CAAAGCGATAGAAATCGCGGAAAGCCTCGGTGATGCAAAGGCAGAAGCCTGACCGTTAGGAAGGGCTTTCTATTGTTAGCGCTGAATGAAAGCCCTCCC
>JANMSP010000018.1:0-2714 GCA_031389475.1 Pyrinomonadaceae bacterium | reverse complement strand
GCAGCATTAATTTGATCCGTAAACCGTCCGCAATGGGCGGTTTTTTTCATTGGCAAACCTTGTCAGCCCGAGAGCGGTAGCGACTGGGGGTCGGTCAGAGTTCAAGGTTTCGAGTTCAAAGTTCAAAGTCCGCTTCACCTTAACCTTGAACTTTGAACTCGAAACCTTGAACTCTGACCGACCCCCAGTCGCTACCGCTCTCGGGCTGACAAGGTTTGCCAATGAAAAAAACCGCCCATTGCGGACGGTTTACGGATCAAATTAATGCTGCAAAATTAATTATTCGCGGCTTCGGTTTTTGAGCAGTGATTAGCAAAAGCCTCGCTCAATGCCTGGGCGATCATTGCCGGCGGACGGCCTTCGAGGTCGCGGCGTTCGAACATTTGAACGAGCTTGCCGTCCTTCAGAATACCGATCGACGGCGAGGACGGAGCGTAACCCGTGAAAAGCTCGCGGGCCGAATCCGTAGCGTCGATGTCCGCACCGGCGAAAACCGTGATCGAACGGTCAGGCGTAGCTTCAGCATTTTGCAATGCCATGGCAATGCCGGGACGAACGCCGCCGGCCGCGCATCCGCATACCGAATTAACGACGACCATCAAAGTTCCGTCCGTATTTGTAACCGCATCGGCAACGGCTTCAGTTGTTTTTGTTTCTTCGATTCCAAGCTGCGCGAGTTCGGCACGCATACCCTGAATCATCATTTCCGGATAAGGCATAAAATTTCCTCTGATATTAAATTAACTAAAGATGGCCCGATTAAATACCTGACCTTTTTTTCAAGTATTCAATACGGCACTCACTTAGTCAAGCCGAGAGGCCCATTCCAATCTCCGAAATTATCAGCTCAAAACTTACCTGTCGGATTTGAATAAGCCTTAAACGAGTTTGCGGCGAGACAGTTAATTCCCTTACTATTAAGAATGAACCGGGAAGAATTTTTTTAGACAATGGCCATTGAAACGGAAAAAAAATACCGCATCGATAAAAAGCGAATCGTCGAAATTACCGCAAAGCTAGGCGAATTAGGAGCCGTATTCGCCAGCGAAGTTTTCGAAGAAAATTTCCTTCACCGCGGTGCCGTTCTCGATGAAAGAGGCGCCGTTCTCCGCCTGCGAAAAGTAGGCGACACAACGCTTTTGACTTATAAAGAGCGTTTCAAAATAGATACGGATATCAAGCATCGGATCGAGCACGAGACGATCGTTGCGGATGTCGATGCGATGGAAAATATAATTCAATGTCTTGGTTACAAATTGTCCGTGGTTTATGAAAAGCACCGCAAAACGTGGCATTTTGGAGATGTTGAGGTCGTGCTCGACGAGCTTCCTTTCGGGCTTTATATGGAAATCGAAGGCACTATCGATGAGATCGCCGAGGCGGAAAAATTACTCGAAATTCACGATCTCGAACCCGAACCGCGTGGCTATCCGCGTTTGACAGTAAAATTCGGTAGGCTGGTTGGCGATGTTTCCGAAGCACGATTCGAACGCAGCGCTGTTGCAGAAGCCCGCACGTTAGTAAGGGCATAAATGCTAACCTAAGAAAGCCCTTCCTGACGGTCAGGCTTCTGCATTACTAATTCAAAATATCCTTCCCGACAAAGGACATTTGCGAATCGAATGGTTCCCCTGTCTGAGCAACTTTCCGGTAAGATCCGTCCGGCCGCAAAATCCTGGCATTAACGTTATCCCGCAGATAAGCTTCGAGAATCTGGGTCTTGATATATTCCCTGATCGCCGGATCGATAATTGGAACGACGATCTCCACGCGCCGGTCCAGATTCCGCGACATCCAATCGGCGCTTCCGATATAGATCTCCTCATCGCCGCCATTACAAAAATAAAATATTCGGCTGTGTTCCAGAAAGCGCCCGACGATCGACCGCACCTTGATATTTGAGGACAGGCCTTTGATGCCCGGCCGCAATGAGCAAACCCCGCGGATGATCAGATCGATCTCGACACCCGCCTGTGAAGCGTCGTAAAGTTCCTGAATCAACAATTCATCGGTCAAACTGTTCGCTTTTACGATTATGCGGGACGGCTTGCCATCTGCTTTATTGGTTTTTTCACGGCGAATCAGGTCGGTTATTCTCTCACGTAAATTGAGCGGAGCAACCAGCAGGCGGTGATACTTTGTCTGCTGCGAATAGCCAGTTAAAAAATTAAACAAGCTGGTCGCGTCGGCCCCGATCTCTTCGTCCGCGGTCAGCAGGCCAAGATCGGTGTAATGTTTGGAAGTCGTCGGATTATAATTGCCGGTCGCCAGATGAACGTAACGGGCGAGCCTGTCCTTTTCACGCCGGACCACCAGCAAAACCTTAGAGTGTGTTTTCAACGTGCTGATCCCATAAACGACGTGAACGCCCTCATTTTCCAAGCGTCTCGCCCACTCGATATTATTTTCTTCGTCGAAACGCGCTTTTAACTCAACGAGAGCGGTGACCTGTTTACCTTTTGTGGTCGCCCGGATCAGCGAATTTACGATCGGCGAATCCTTCCCGGTGCGGTAAAGGCAGATCTTTATTGCCTGCACGTCCGGATCTTCCGCCGCTTCAGCAATAAAATCGGTGACGGAGGAATAAGCTGTGTACGGATGATGGAGAAGAATATCGTGCTTCTTCAACTCTTCAAAAATGCTCTTCTTTTCGTGCATCACCGATGGATGGACGAGGGCAATCGGCCGGTCCTTTAGCTGCGGCCGGTCGAGCG
>JANMSP010000009.1:0-2480 GCA_031389475.1 Pyrinomonadaceae bacterium | reverse complement strand
CGTAGGATTTAGCAATCGACACGACTTCGAGGCCAGCACCAGTAACCGGCGTATGGCCATCGGAGGGCCGGACAAGCGTGGCGGCGTCGTTCATGCTGGCTCCATCGGGTGGCAGCCCGTGGTTAAAGGAAGGTTACGATTGTCGCAATTGGCAGGATAATTGCATGGCCGATAGGACGGGTTTGCGCCGGAACGGTCAGTTCGCGCGCTGGGGAACGCTGAATCGCCCCGTCACCCGCCCACCGGTGCCACCGACAACGCCCGGTGCGCCGCTCGACGAACGCCCGTCGACAATCGAGCGCCCGCTGGCGAGATCGATCACAAGGTCACACATGTCGCGGCGTGATATAATTGTGCAATGCAATCACCTAAATTTACCAATAAACTGATCGACGAGTCTTCGCCGTATCTGCTTCAGCACGCTCATAATCCGGTTGATTGGTATCCGTGGAGCGAAGAAGCTTTTGCTAAGGCAAAGGCCGAGGACAAGGCTGTGATGATCAGCATTGGCTATTCGGCGTGTCATTGGTGCCATGTGATGGAGCATGAGTCGTTTGAGGACGAGGCAACGGCGGCGGTGATGAACGAGCATTTCGTCAATATCAAGGTCGATATGGAGGAAAGGCCGGATGTCGATCAGATTTACATGACGTTCGTGCAGCTCACGACCGGACGCGGCGGGTGGCCGATGACAGTTTTTTTGACACCGGACAAACTCCCTTTTTTCGGCGGGACATATTTTCCACCGGTCAGCCGGTACAATATGCCGAGCTTTCAGCAGGTTTTGCTGAGCGTTTCGGACGCTTATAAGAACAAACGCGACGATCTAATGCACTCCGCGAACGAATTGCTCGGCGAAATGCGGCGTGTCGGGATCGCGGAATTTGCGCCGCGGGGTTTGACTACCGAGCAGCTCGATTCGGCGTTTCAGAGCTTTGTGAGGACTTTCGACGCGAAGAATGGCGGATTCGGCAGCGCTCCGAAATTTCCGCCCGCAATGTCTTTGGAATTTTTGCTGCGTTATTACAAACGGACAGGGAACGAGAACGCACTCGAGATGGTGAAATTCACCGCCCGGAAAATGGCCGAGGGCGGAATTTACGATCAGCTCGGTGGAGGTTTTCATAGATACGCGGTCGATTCGATCTGGCTGGTGCCGCATTTTGAGAAGATGCTATATGACAATGCTCAACTGATCAGGGTTTATTTGCATTTGTATCAGATTGCTAAATCAAAAGAATGGAACCCAGTCGCTATCGCTCCCGGTTCTGACCCGAGTAAAGCGGCGGAAATGAACCCGGCCGCTACCGTTCGCGGCCCTGACTCGGAGTTTTATAAACGGGTTGCGGTCGAGACGTTGGAGTATGTGAAACGCGAGATGCTCGACGCGGCGGGCGGATTTTATTCGACGCAGGATGCGGACAGTGAGGGCGTTGAGGGCAAATTTTTTGTATGGACACCGGGGGAAATCGCGGCGGTTATTGGTGAAGAGGATGCGAAGGTATTTAACTCTTACTACGACGTTTCGGAAGAAGGGAATTTTGAAGAGAGTAATATTTTGAACGTGAAGAACCCAATCGCTATCGCTTCCGGTTCTGATAAGAGCGACCCGGAGGAAGTTCTTGAGCGTGGGCGGCAAAAGTTGTTCGATGTACGCGAAAAACGCATTAAGCCTTTTCGTGATGAGAAAGTTTTGACTGCGTGGAACGGGCTGATGCTGGCGGCTTTTGCGGAGGCGTCGGCGGTTTTGGAAAGCGAGGATTATCTACAGATCGCTAAAGGCAACGCTGATTTTATTATCGAGAATCTGCAAAAGGATGGACGGCTTTTGCGGACTTGGAAAGATGGAAAGGCGAAATTGAATGCTTATATCGAAGATTACGCAAATGTTGCGGATGGGCTGATCGAGTTTTATCAGGTATCGGGCGAAAGCAAGTATTTGGGCGAGGCGAAGCGTTTGGCCGATCTGATGATCACCGAATTTTGGGACGAGGAGAACGGCGGCTTTTATTTCACGTCGAACGATCACGAAGAACTGCTGGTCCGCAACAAGGATTTTTACGATAATGCGACTCCGGCCGGAAATTCGGTGGCGGCGGATGTCTTGCAGAAGCTGGCTAAGCTGCTCGGCGATGATAAATATGAAAGGTTCGCTTCGACCGTACTGCGGCTAATTGCCCCGCAGATCAGCCGGCATCCGCAGGGATTCGGACGGGCTTTGTCGGCGATCGAGTTTAATCTGGCGGCGGTAAAGGAAATCGTGATAATCGGCGAAAAGGGAAATGAGCTTGAACGGGAAATTTGGGGCGATTTTTTGCCGAATAAGGTAGTTGTCGTGAGCAGCGGGGCTGAGGATGGAATGATCCCATTGCTGGCGGAAAGGAAAATGATGGACGGAAAGGCAACGGCGTATGTCTGCGAAAATTTTGTTTGCCAGCGACCGGTGACGTCTGTTGAGGAATTGAGGGAGCAGTTGCGCT
>JANMSP010000557.1:0-3517 GCA_031389475.1 Pyrinomonadaceae bacterium | reverse complement strand
GATAGCGACTGGGTTCTTCTCTTGTCAGGGCCGAGAGTGGTACTGACCCGCAAACATTGACTTGATTTTTTTGCCAAAACGAAACGGATAACCGTCACGCCGCAGAATCTCTGTCCGGTTCAAAGAGTAAACATCCGTATTGGTTTCCGGTCCATAAATCGTCGAAAACGCCGCCAAATATCCCGCGTTTTCGAGTGCTTCCTTGGCAAATTCCGTGTAAAAACCTGCCGGGTAAGCAAAGACCGTACACGACTTCTGCACCAGATTCTCGATATGTTTTTTTGATTCGCCAACTTCGTATTCGATCTCCGCTGGCGAGATCTGGTGAAACAATTTGTGATTCATGCTGTGCGAACCAAACTCGATCCCATCGGCAGACATTTCAGTAATATCCTCTTCACTTAGGTGTTCGCGCTCGCCTTCGCCGTCTGCTGTAACCAGATCCGTTGTTTTCCCTATGCAGGCCGGGACTAGAAAGATGGTCGCCTTGACCCCGAACTTTTTCAGTATAGGAAATGCGTTCAAATAGTTATCTTTCCAGCCGTCGTCGAATGTTAAAGCGATGCCTTTGTCGGGAAATTTGCCATGATCGCTATAATGCTTTACCAGTTCCGAAGCCGTGTAAAACACGAAACCATTCTTTTTTAGATATGTAATCTGCCTTTCGAATTTTTTCCGGGCCGTATAGGCGCCGCGTATCCTAACGTCGCTCGTCGGCAAATCGATCTTATGGTAAATAAGTACCGGCGGGTTCATAGCATTGTTCCGGGCGGAAGCATGCCCGTTAGGAAGGGCTTTCTGCGTGGTTGGTCAAGCCTCCCTAACAGTCAGGCTAGCGCCGACAAATTCGAATCCTCAAAAATACTGATGTCCGAATCACCGCGCGTCAAAAACCAGTTTTCCGGTTCATACATAAGTTCCTGATTGATCGGTGATTTCGCCATCAGCTGCAGCGGGCTGTTTACCCTCCAGAATCCGAAATGTTTCAAACGGGCTTCAAGTAATTCGTCGATCGCGTCAGCCACCAATCCGCCGGCCCGACGCTCAACGCAAAGCTGCAACGCGCCCTGGATCAGCATATCGACAATATGCTGTCGTTTATCCGGATGATAGCAAATATCGCTGATCGCTGCTTTTGAGATCGCTCCGTTCGCGTCCGCTTTGCGAAAAAAAAGCACGGCGTAACCCCGCAATTTGCCGTCTTCGAAATACCCTAAAATATCAAATTTCTTCCCCGGCTGACGTTTGAATTGCCAGTCCAGCATCTCGGAGCTTCGAGATACGGCACACTTCCACTGCGGTTTGCTTTCGCTCCAAAGCGTATCGAACGACGCATTAAATCCGTCCAATATTCGCAGTTCCGAACCTTTCCAAAAACCCTTTGTCAACCGGGGACGCATCGGAGCTGACACGCTATTAACAATGCTTCGCAGCGGCCCGATCCTCGATATTTCGCGCAAGGCGTGTCCCGGATAAAGCAGTTTATGAAAACGCGGGATTTTGGAAACGACGACCCAATTCAACCCTAAAAGCAAAGCCGGAGCGTGCTGCTGATCCGTATTCACGCCAAGCAGAAACGGACTGTATTCTTCAGCCGCCATCGCCAATTTTTTGCCGATTCCCTGCCGCCGAAAGTCCGCATCGACGATCCAATCCAGTACCCAAAGGGCTTTTACCTTATCCTCCCCGATATTCAACTCAACGGGAAGCGTCGCCAACTGCCCCGCGATCCGGTCGCCGCTTTTCGCAAGCCAGATCGGAAGCCTTTCCGGATCGACATGCGGCGAATCGATAAAATGCCAGTCCCAGAAATCAGCGTCGCTCTGCCGCGGATTATCGGCGTAGGCCTTTCCGAGAAACGCGAGAGCGGCTTCCTTCTCCGAGTATTTTAACTGCTCGATAATTATCTGATTCTGCATCCGGATGATCGGCTAATAATCGTACCCCTCATCTAAGCCGTCCTTATCCCCGAAATCATCGCTGTCTGATTCGTCCTTGAGGTCAACCTCTATCGGATCAAGCCCGACCACTACGAGAACGGAACCGCATTCGTCACACGTTATCTTATCGCCCTGTTCGGATTCGGCATCGACAAAAACTTCTTCTGTACATTCGGGACATTTCGTTGTTGGCATCTGTGCATTTCTCCGGAAATCTTTTAAATTAAACTGCTCAAAGTAATAAATCTAACCGTTATTGAGATTAGTCGCAAGAGGGGCGGGTCAGAACGGAGCAGTTTGCAGAGAAGGTTGTTCGTGCAGAAGCCTGACCGTTAAGGAGGGCTTGCGGTTGGGAGTACGCAGTTGACAGGGGCAGTAAGCAGTTTAAGAAAGATTCTTTACTGCATACCGCAACTGCCTACCGCCAAATCGAGGAAAGCCCTCCCTAACGGTCAGGCTTCTGCCATCGAAAATATGCAATTTCCCTTTGAACTATCAAAAACCAAACAATTCGACGCCTCCGGTTTCGGTACCAATGCCGTCGACTTCCTGATCCAGGTTCCCGAATACCCGACGTTCAATTCAAAAATTGAGCTGAGCGACTATGTTCAGGCGGCCGGCGGCGAGGTCGCGACGACGATGGCCGGGCTGCAGCGGCTCGGCTTGAAGACTGTTTACGCGGGGCGTTTCGGATCGGATGCAGCAGGTGATTTTGGCATTAAAAGCCTCAATGATGAAGGCGTGGATGTTCGTTTTGCCGAAAGGATTCAAGGAGCTCGGACGCAGATCGCATTTATCATCATCGACGAGCGAAACGGCGAGCGAACGGTCATCTGGCAGCGTGACGAAAAGCTCGCCTACAGAGAGTCGGACGCTCCACTCGAAGCCGCGACGCTTGGCAAGGTACTGCATTTTACGCCGCATGACGCCCGTGCTTGTTTGGCGATGGCAACCCGTGCGAAATCGGAAGGCGTTATTGTTTCAATTGACATCGACAATATTTTCGAAGGTGTGGACGAGGTTTTGCCGTATGTCGATATCATGATCGCATCGGCCGACTTTCCGGAAAAATTTCTCGGTATCGTGGGCAAGAAGGCTGCTTTGAAGGAGATTCGCTCGCGTTTCGGCTGCGGTATCGCCGGTGTCACGCTTGGTGAAACTGGTTCGCTTATTTTGTGTGAAGACACTTTTGTAGAATCACAAGGTTTTGCCGTCCCGAACGGCTGCAAGGACACAACCGGTGCCGGCGATTCGTTCCGCGCCGGCCTGATCTATGGATTGATAACATGTGAATCCGTAGAAGATTCAGCAAGAATGGCAAATGCGGTCGCGGCCCTGAAATGCCGCGCAATCGGAGCCAGAACAGCGTTGCCTAATCGGGAAGAATTAAACGGTTTGTTAGGTTACGGTTAGTTTGCTGGGAACGCAGGCGCCCTCGCCTGCAACATTGCGGTTTTTGCAATGTAATCAACTTAGTCGCCAAAGGTTTGTGCGTGAGGAACACGCTTGCAGGCGAGGGCGCCTGCGTTCCCGGCCGAAGATTAAATCACACCGCCTTTTCGATTTTCTCTTGCGCC
>JANMSP010000538.1:0-9297 GCA_031389475.1 Pyrinomonadaceae bacterium | reverse complement strand
GATTCACCTGAGTGAGCGGTGTAATAAAGCAACTTTCCATCACTGCTGATAAACGGCGATCTGATTCTTTCGGGTGCACGCGAATGGATTTCCTTCGTTTTCTTCGTTTCGCTGTCGGCGATATATATCTTGTTGTCTTTTTCAAAAAGAAACCGCCGGCTATCCGGAAGCCAGGATGGAATGGCGGTAATATTTTCTACGATCCGCTCGAATTTCCCGGTTTCCAGTGAATAAACCGCAATCGTAAATTTCCCATTGGGAATCATACCGATCAGCTTTTTGCCATCCGGCGACCAATCCCAAGTTACAAACTCATCCTTTATCTCCGGCGGCGGAACTCTTTGCGGCGTTTGCTGCTCCCAGCTTTTCGTGAGATCGAGAATCCAGGATTGTGAGTTGTTCGTAAAAACAAGGCTGTTCCCGTCAGCCGGCCAATCAGGGAACGACGTGCCGGATTCGGATTGTGCCAGAAAAGTGACCTGTCTCGGATCACCGCCGTCGGCTTTGCAAACCCAGATGTGGTAGCCGCCGTTGCGGTCCGAAGCGAAGGCAATCTGCTTTCCGTCGGGCGACCATCGCGGGTAACGGTCGAATGCAGCGTCGTTCGTCACGTCACGCCAACTGCGGCCGTCGCGGCTGACGACCACGATATCATCCTGTGTCCGGCGCGTCTGCCGCATGACGAATTCCTTGCCGTCCGGCGAGAGTTCCGCCCGTATTATTTCGCGGTCGCCGGTGGTTATCCAAAACCATTCACCAACGGTTTTTTCCGCCGCCGAATCGAATTCAATGCCTTGAATGTTCGATTTATCGTCGGTCTGAACATAGATCATCCGTTTGCCGTCGCGTGAAAAATTCAGATGACGGCTCGACTTCGAAGGCGCCGTAACGGGTTCCGGCTCGGACAAAGCTTCTCCGGTAGTTTCATCAATCGACATACGCCAGAAATTTACATTGCCGCCTTTATCCGATACGAAATACAAAAATTTACCGTCCGGCGACCAAACGGGATTCCAGTTCGACGTGCCGAAGCCATGGGTGACTACGACCGGTTCCCCGCCCGCAGCGGGAATCGTGGCAATGTCGCGCCTCCCGAAATTTTTAGGGAAAAACCAGTAGGCGATGCGTTTTCCGCTAGGAGACCAAGCGGGAAATGTGGCGTCTTCCCTAAACAATTCACGTTTTGCACCGGTTTCGACATTGGCGATCCACAACGCGTTATCCTTGCCCTGTCGGACATTCGGAGCCGCCGGGCCGAATGTGCCGAAAACAATTTCCTTGCCGTCCGGAGACCACGACGGTTGATATCCGAGATCGGCGACGCGGCGCGGATTTTCGCCCGACGAACCCATTATATAAATGCCCTCGGGTTCGCGCTCGGAGCGGAATGCTATCTGTTCGCCATTTGGTGAAAACGAGGGCTGCGTTTCGTCCTCAGCCGAGTCCGCGGTCAGGTTCCTCGCATTTTTGCCGCCGACCCGCTGAACGAAAATGTCGAATTTTCCATCAACCTCCGCTGCGTACACAAAAGATTTTCCATCGGGCGAAAGCGACGGGAAAAATTCAGTTCCCTTTTGATCGGTCAATTGAATGTTTCTGGCATTTCTCCAATCAATCGAATCCGCCTGACTAGTGCGAAACAGAGCAAGCCAAATTCCGATTCCGGACAAGGCCAAAAGTAAAACCCCGAATGCGGGAACAAGATAGCTTTTTTTAAATTGTGTATCTTCAGATCTCCGCGATCCGCTTGCACTTTTCAGCGACGGTGACGAATCGATCTCTCGCCGCACACGTTTTAGATCGGCGCGGATGTCGGATGCGGTCTGATACGAAACGTCCGCGTCTTTTTCCATAGCCTTGCTCAATATCGCGTCGAGTTCGCCGGGCAGTTCTCCGTCGAGTTGAGATACGAGCGGCGGTTCTTCCGTCAATATTTTTTGAAAGGTGGCTTGCCGCGAGTCACCCTTAAACGGATTTTTTCCGGTCAGCATTTCGTATAGGACGACGCCGACGCTCCACAGATCGGTCCGGTGATCGACCTTTTCGTCGCTTACCTGTTCGGGTGACATATAGGCGGGCGTGCCTATAATTACGCCTTTCATCGTGTAATTCGTAAGGCTTTGATGCAGTTCGACGCTGTCATTTAGCTTCGCCAGCCCGAAATCCAGGACCTTCACAAATCCGTCCGGGCGGAGCATTATATTTTCCGGTTTAATGTCGCGGTGGATGATTCCGGCTTTGTGCGCCGCTTCGAGTGCCTCGCAGGTTTGCGAGATGATAGACAGCGTTTGTTTTAAGCCGACGCCGCGAATTATTAGTTCCCTGACAGTTTCACCTTCGACGTATTCGGTCGCTATATAATTTACGCCGTCTGCGCTTCCGACATCGTAGATCGTCACGATATAAGGATGATTTAAGGCAGAGATCATCCGCGCTTCACGCTCGAAACGTCTGATTCTTTCGGCATCCGCCATAAACTCGGCGGGAAGGATCTTTAACGCAACCTTGCGCTTTAATTTTTCGTCATGGGCGAGGTAAACTTCACCCATCCCGCCTGCACCGATGGCTTTTTCGATCTTGTAAGTACCGAATTCCCTTCCGACAAACGAAAACACTTCGGTGCGGTCGCTGGCGACCTCCTTCGCCATTAAATTCATCGCCGAATTTTCGAGAAATTTGTCGCTTTCCTTTTGCGCTCCCAAAAGACTCAGGACTTCGCGTTCGAGATCGTCGTCGCCGTTACATTTTTCCGACAGAAATTCCGCCCGCCGCTCGTTTGGAATTTCCAAAACGGCATCTAACAGCTCGTCGATTTGTTTCCAGCGTTCAGGGTTCACAATTGGATTTGCTAAGGAATTAAAATCTGAGTAGTCGGATGAAGTTTTCCTGCTCGAAATGCTTGTCGGTGGTTAATGCTTCGGTGATGCCCCAATCACTCATAATCAAAAAACTGGTGGCATCGCATAACAAATAACTCTTGTCGTCTCGGCTTTTGAGGAAATCTACGGCGCGGCGATGCAAAATCTCGCCAACCCAAATTATTTCGATTTCAACGTCATCGAGCACACTCCGGCTGAATTCGATGGTGTCACGCCTTGAAGAGCCGCGGATTAACGCAAGTGCACATATTCAGCTAAAACATAACTCGTCGTAAAGCGTCTCGCTGCTTTGTCGTAAGATACAACCGCCTCATGGTGTTGCATTTCGTCTTTATTGTACAAACAGAAAAAGCCTGAGGTATCAATAAGCATCAGTAGGCATCCTCGTGCTTAGAACCATATTCCCGGGTCAGGTCGGCATCGATCCTCTCATTATCGCCGCCTCTCGAGTCGCCGCTTCGTCCTTTACCGAACAAATTCCTAATGCTACTTTTTGTTCGGAGATGACTTTCCTCCAACCCGGTTGTTTGTCCCCGATTCGGCAAATCGCCGATAATCAACTCAGCAAGCTTAGCCCTTACGTGCTCGTCCAACGGCAAGATATTTTTCGTGTAAAATTCTTGAACACTCTGTTGCATATACTACCTCTAGATTCGATTATATCTGTTCGCCGTTCAATTCACGATAAAGCCACGCTTTTGCCTTCTGCCATTCACGCATCACGGTCACGCCGGAGATCTTTAAGACTTCCGCCGTTTCCTCGACCGACAGGCCGCCAAAGAATTTGAGCTCGACGATCTTCGATTTTCGCTCGTCGAACTTGGCGAGTTCGGTCAATGCTTCGTCCAGCGCTACAAGATCAGCGTCTTTTTCCGCAGCTACGTCAAATGCTTCTTCTAACGAAACATTCCGTGCGATACCGTCGCGAATTTTCGGGCGGCTGCGGGCAAAATCCACTAGAATTCTTCTCATTAACTGCGCCGAAACCCCGAAAAAATGTGCCCGGTTTTCCCATTTGGCGGTCTTCCAGTCGATCAGGCGGATATAAGCTTCGTTGACAAGTGCCGACGTTTGCAAAGTGTGGCCGTCGCGTTCACGCCGCATATAGCTTTTGGCAACACGGTGCAGCTCGGCGTAGATCAGCGGCGTCAGTTCCTCAAGTGCGGCTGAATCACCGCCGCTCCACCTTTGCAGCAGCTGGGTAACATCTTGGGAAGGCTGTGTCATTTTCTTGAAATTCGCGATGCGGAAGATTTATATACGTCAAATTTACCACAGATTATTACAAGTCAAATAGGTATATTCAATAAATCGTTTCCACGATGATAGTTTTCGCGAGTTTCAAACACACTAGCAAATGTCAGGGCATTTTATTTAATTTGATCCAGGCCCTGCGATATTAAACGGAGCATTTATATTGGACATCCAGTTGAAATACATGCATCGGATCTTTTTCGGAGTATCCTCTGGCGGAAGTCTGCCGAGCCTGATCCTTTTCCAACTCTTCCTATTTATAAATATGCGGAGCGAGTCGATGTCCGGCTCGCTCCTTTACAATTTCCACCCAAAATGCAGTCCTTTAAACCGAAAGCGGAATCATCTCATTAGGTTACACAGCAGATTCGACTAAATACAGAGAACATTCGACTAAATTGAAAGCTCATTTACATGAATACAGAGCTCCGACGACAGAATGCAGGGTATATTTGCGTGAATACAGAGCACATTCGACTAATTAGAGAGAATATTCGACTGATTTCAAAGGCTTTCTCAACGAAAAACTACTATCTGCACCTGCTTTTGCACCATTTCAGCCTAATTCTCTTTATCTTCGTCCTCATCCTTTTCCGGATCGAAAACTTCATACCCGTGAGCGTCGTCGTAATAATAATCGTTGTTTTCGATATCCGTTCCCCACGATGACTCGTCGGCTTTTTCCGGTGGTTCGCAGGGAATCTTCCGCTCAACTGGTTCTTCTTTTGGCTTTTCAGGCATAAATCATTTACGATGCTTTTTTCGTGCACTTCAAACATAGCTCAAAAAGCGTAAAAACGTGCGAATTCGCTGGAATTACCGTAAAATATAATTATGAAACGAACACCCGAAGAAAAGCTTCTTAATCCACGGCCCGGAAGCAGAATTGCCGCCGCGAGAGATTTCGGCATCGACCTGTCACTTACCGTTTCGCAGCTCAGACTTACGCCGCAGGAGCGAATAGACAATTTACAGTCTAGTATGAGTTTCGTTGCTGAACTGGATCGTGCCCGCAAAAAGGGACCGATTGCAAAAGGTAAACAATAGTGGTCGATCTCGAAAAAGTAATCTCCGCACTCGCAAGCAATAACGTTGAATTCGTAATTGTAGGCGGCGTCGCTATAAAGCTGCATTCATCCGGCTATATAACAGTGGATTTGGATTTCTGTTATTCACGGTCAAAAGAAAATATCATACGGCTTGTCAGCGCTCTGAAACCATTTAGTCCCAAGCCGCGTAATTTTCCGGCAGAGCTGCCGTATATTTTTGACGAAAGCACTCTGGGCCAGGCGACAAACTTCACCTTCGAAACCTCGATAGGCGACCTAGATCTGCTTGGCGAGGTGAAAGGTGTAGGTGATTATTCGGCCGTTCTTAGTAGATCGGTAGTTTTTGAAATTTATGGCTCGCGAATAAACGCATTGGATTTAGATGCATTAATCGATGCAAAAACGGCCGCTGATCGTCCAAAAGATCATCTGGCTTTGCCTGAGTTATATGCTCTCAGAGAAGCATTAGACCCCAACGAAGATTGAAATATGAAATCAACCGCCCGCCGATTATCGTTTTCCCTTTTAACTTTCGCCTTTTTATTATCCCCGGTTTTCACTCAAAACCTGACCGTTCGCGAAATAATGGCTGAGCCGTCAATCGCCGGGATGCGGGTCGAAGGCGAAAAGCTTTCGCCAGACGGAACAAAGGTGATTTACCTATGGAACGCCGAGGGTAAGCTACCGCGTGATCTATATATGGTTTCGACCTCCGGAGGCCCCGCAAGTGTGATTCTCCGAACTAGCGACCTGCCCGCTCCGGTGCGCCCCGAGAGGCCGGAAAGCAAACTGAATTACGGATTGGAGCTGCGCGACGAATTCACCAAGTCTCGTGAAAACCAGCTCGGTAATTTCGAGTGGTCGCCGGATTCAAAAAAGCTTTTGTTTTCGCACGGCGGCGATCTTTATCTATTTACTCTCGGCGAAGCGAAACCAAGGCGATTCACCAAAACCCAATCCGGCGAGGCTGGCGCTCGTTTCATAGATAATGACCGAATCCTTTTCTCGCAAAGCGGCAACCTGTTCGTGCTCGACATCACTAATGTCATGCTCACGCAGCTTACAAAGGAAGCCGATCCGGCGAAGTTCGTTTCGGTCGGCAATGTCGCGGTCAGCAAAGACGGAAAGCTTGCCGCTTATGTCGTGTCGGACAGCTCGAAATTTACGAATCTGGTCGTGCCGAATTACCTCGGCGATCTGACGGCCGCTTCGCCCACACGCCGAGGCTGGTCCGAGCAGAGGCTTTTCGTCACGCCGACCGACGGCAGCCGTGATGCTCCGTTTGAAATAAAGCTCCCGAAATCCGAAGGCGTCGGCGGCTTTCGCTCGATCAAATGGGCGGCGGATACTTCAAGCCTGATCGTCGATCGCGGCGACAAAGACACTAAACGCCGCCAGCTTTATTACGTTTCAGACGTCGGCAGCAAGGGCGAGCAAACGATATTAATTACCGAAGAAACCGATGAAAAATGGATCGCACCGCTTTCTTCAATTGTCGAACCGAATCCAAAGGATGCGGGCGAACTTTTCTTCGCCTCCGAAAAAGACGGGTACAATCATCTCTACCTCGCTAAGTTAGAAGCCATAAAACCAGAATCAAACACGACAGGCGAAATTCGCGGCGAGAATCCGAGCGGTTCGGGATATTTATCCAACATAAAAATCGAGCAATTAACAACCGGAAAATGGCAGGTCGAATGGGCCAAGTGGACGCCGGACGCGGAAGAGATCACTTACATGTCCACTCAGGATGGCACGGCTGAACGCGAATTTTATTCAATTTACCTGCGTAACAAAAGGACTTCTAAAGTCGAAGGCCCTGGCGGAAAGGGTTTCCGTTCAAGTCCGCAAATGAACGACAGCGGAGTGCCTTATCTATTATATGAATTTTCGCAATGGAACAAGCCCGGCGACCTGAACGCCGTCCGCGTTTGTCCCCGTTGCCGCGGCATGTCATTTCCGCTAAAACTGACTTCGACCGCGAGTTCCGACTTCATTCAGCGTAAATGGAATGAGCCGAAATTTATCGACATCGCTTCCCGCGACGGCAAGATAATTCCCGCTAAGATTTATCTGCCTGCCGATCATTCCGCAAAGAAAAAATATCCGATGGTGATTTTCGTCCACGGAGCTGGGTATTTGCAAAATGTCATCAACGGCTGGAACAATTACTACCGCGAATTTATGTTCAACCAGATGCTGACGCAAAAGGGCTATGTCGTGCTGGACATCGATTATCGCGGCTCGGCGGGCAACGGACGCGAATGGCGGACGGATGTTTACGATTTTCTCGGCGGCAAGGACATGGACGATCATGTCGATTCCATAGATTATATGGTCAAGAACTACGGCGTAAATCTACAAAAAGTAGGCGTTTACGGCGGGAGCTACGGCGGTTTCATGGCCGGAATGCTTGCGATGCGTGCACCTAACAAAATTGCGGCGGCGGCGGCGCTTCGGCCGGTTTTCGACTGGAAAAACTACTACGCATCTTCACCCGGCTATACGGCCCAGCGGCTCGGCTTTCCTGATAAGAACCCCGAAGCTTACAAACGCAGTTCACCGATCACGTACGCCGATAAACTAGAACGTCCGCTGCTGATCCTGCACGGCATGGCCGATGACAATGTCCACGTTCAGGATTCGGTTCAACTAATGGAAAAGCTAATTCGCCTCGGTAAGACAAAGCATTTCGAAGCAATGCTCTATCCATCGGAAAATCACGGCTTCACACGCCCCGAAAGTTGGACGGACGAATACGAGCGGATTTTTACATTCTTCGAAAAACATTTAAAATAGCTGGGAACGCAGGCGCCCTCGCCTGCAAGCGTGCTCGGCACGCTCAAACTTTTACCGGCTACGACGATCACATTGCAAAAACGCAATGTTGCAGGCGAGGGCGCCTGTGTTCCCAGGGAAATTATGCGTATTCTAATTACCGGCGGCGCCGGATTTATCGGCTCACATCTTTGCGAACGGCTTTTGTCTGAAGGCAACGAGATCGTCTGCCTGGACAATTTTTTCACCGGCCGCAAGGCTAATATTCTCCATCTTCTCGACAGTAAGAATTTTGAACTCGTCCGCCACGACGTGACCGAGCCGATAATGTTCGAGGTCGATCAGATCTATAATCTCGCTTGTCCCGCGTCGCCTGTTCATTACCAATACAATCCGGTAAAAACGGTGAAAACCAGCGTTATGGGCATGATAAATATGCTCGGCCTCGCCAAACGCGTAAAGGCCCGCATCCTGCAGGCATCGACCTCCGAAGTTTACGGCGATCCGCTTATCCATCCGCAAACCGAAGATTACTTCGGCAACGTTAACCCGATCGGCCTTCGAAGCTGTTACGACGAGGGCAAACGCGTCGCGGAAACTTTGATGATGGATTATCACCGGCAGAATGCGGTTGATACGCGGATCGTTCGTATTTTCAATACCTATGGCGAACGAATGCTCGAAAACGACGGCCGCGTCGTATCGAATTTCATCGTCCAGGCCCTTCGCGGCGAGGAGTTGACGATGTACGGCGACGGCAGCCAGACGCGGTCTTTTTGTTATGTCAGCGATCTTGTTGATGGGCTGATTCGCCTTATGAATACGGAAGCCGAAGATATTCATTTGCCCGTGAACATCGGAAATCCCGGTGAATTTACGATGAACGAACTAGCCGCCGAGATCGGCAAAACCATCGGTACCGAAATAAGGGTAAAATACCTGCCGCTTCCCCAGGACGACCCAAAACAGCGCCAGCCGAATATCGAGAAAGCGAAGAATTTACTCGGCTGGTCGCCAAAAATTCCGCTTGCGGAAGGATTGGAACGAACGGTTGCCTATTTCGACGGAATCGTAAGACAATAGTATTGGTTCGAAAATACAATTTAGTTAAGTAAAACAATATTCTAATGAAAATTCTTATCACAGGCGGAGCCGGTTTCGTGGGAAGCCACCTCGCTGACAAATTCATCGGCCAGGGCCATCACGTTACAGTAATCGACGACCTTTCGACCGGACGTTATTCAAACATCCAGCATCTGGAAGGTAATGCAAATTTCCGCCTCGTGATAGACACCGTTTTAGACGAACCGCTGATGGAGGAATTGATTCGCGAAACC
>JANMSP010000528.1:0-4956 GCA_031389475.1 Pyrinomonadaceae bacterium | reverse complement strand
TTTCGGGGGGCACTGAATTTGGCACGATTTCCGGCATCGTTGAGGCACCGGATGGTGCGTTGTGGCTGAACGAACTACGCGGAATCGTCCGCATTCCGCCCGAGGAGGTTCGGCAAGTAAGCGAAAAGCCGGATCATGCAGCCGCTATCGAGGTCTTCGATTTCGCGGACGGACTCCCGGGAGGGCCGCAGATGAATTTCCGGTCCTCGACAGCCATTGCAGGGACCGACGGGCGGCTCTGGTTTGCCACTGATAATGGGGTGGCGTGGATCGACCCCGCCCGCATTTCGAAGAATACAGTTTCGCCGCCTGTCTCTATTCGTTCACTTGATACCGAAACTAAAAAGTATGACCCGTTATCACCTTTCATACTGCCGCCGGGAACTACAGCCTTCCGCGTTGAATACACAGCATTAAGTCTGTCCATTCCGGAGCGGGTCCGTTTTCGCTACAAATTGGATGGGACGGGCGAAGACTGGCAGGATGCAGGCAGTCGCCGTGAGGCTATTTACAACAACCTAAGTCATGGCGAGTACCGCTTTCACGTAATAGCGTCCAATAACGACGGTGTCTGGAACGAAGCCGGTGCGATCTTGAATTTCAGCATAGCTCCAGCCTGGTACCAGACCGCCTTGTTCCGAATCCTTGCCTTTATCAGTTTTCTGTTGATCGTGTTCTTACTTTACCGTTTGCGGGTGCGGCAGATCGCCCAAAGTCTTAGCGCCCGTTTTGACGAGCGGTTGGCTGAACGCACACGTTTGGCACAAGAACTCCACGACACGTTTCTGCAGACTATCCAGGGCAGCAAAATGGTTGCGGATGATGCGCTTGAGCAAAACGGCGATCACATTCGCATGCGCCGCGCCATGGAACAGTTATCGACCTGGCTGGGACAAGCGGTGGATGAAGGAAGGGCCGCTCTCAATTCTCTGCGCTCGTCAACCACCGAGACGAACGACCTGGCGGAAGCACTGCGGCGGGCAACCGATACATGCGCAGTCCAGGGTTCACTGGTGCCTGCATTTTCCGTCGTTGGCGACTCTATGGACATGCACCCGATCGTTCGCGATGAGATCTATCGCATAGGGTTTGAAGCTATCCGCAACGCTTGCGCACATTCCGAAGCGAGTCGGATGGAAGTGGAGCTTATCTACGACCACGACCTGATTGTTCGCGTGAAGGACAACGGCAAAGGCATCGATCCGGTCATCGCGTCTGAGGGAAAGGCGGGACATTTCGGTATAAAGGGGATGCGCGAGCGGACAACACGCATCGGGGGCCACCTTACGCTCGATTCGTCGCCAACCTCAGGAACCGAGGTCACTCTGATCGTTCCCGGAGAGATAGCATTCCGCACGTCAATCCATACAACCGAGTCATAACGGGCACCCGCGAAAGATCCTTTTAGCACTGCGGATGTCCTTCAGCACGTCACGAAACTGCTCATCGTCAAATCCCATCGACCGAAACTCCTTCGTCCAACCTGCAGAAAAATCTAGGCTAAATTCTAAAGTTCCTAGGGTGTTGCCAGGTTTCAAACGCCGTTAATCTTAGTGTATCGAAGAACGAGGAGATAAAACGATGAAATTCAAAAATCCATTAGAAAACATTGTCTTTTTCATAATTACCTTTGCCGCGGCCTTCAGCTTTCCAGCTGCATTGGGCCACGCACAGGACATAAGCAAAAACCCTGCTTACCGGGACAACAATATGACTCAAACGACAGCTGTACAAACCAGAACTGACACCACTGCGGAGAAAGTTGCTATTCGACCATTTCGCATTAACATCCCTGACGAGAAACTCGCGGATCTTCGACGCCGGGTAGTCGCAACTCAGTGGCCCGATCGTGAACTTGTGCCCGACGCGACACAAGGCGTACAACTAGCGACGATGCAGAAACTCGCAAACTATTGGGCCAAGGAATACGATTGGCGAAAGACCGAGGCCAAACTCAATGCGTATCCGCAGTTCGTCACGAACATCGACGGTCTCGACATCCATTTCATCCACGTTCGCTCGAAAAATCCGAACGCCCTGCCAGTGATCATTACTCACGGATGGCCCGGTTCGGTCATTGAGCAGTTGAAGATTATAGGGCCGCTTACCGATCCCGTAGCCTACGGTGGAAAGGTTGAGGACTCTTTCGATGTCATCATTCCATCGCTGCCGGGCTACGGGTTTTCAGGAAAGCCCACGGAGATCGGATGGGAGCCGATCCGCACGGCAAAAGCGTGGATCACGTTGATGAAACGACTCGGATACAAAAAATATGTCGCGCAAGGCGGCGATTGGGGAAATGCGGTCTCCGAGATCATGGGTTTGATCGCGCCTCCGGAATTGGTCGGCATCCACACCAACATGGCATCGACCCAACCGGCAGAGATCGGAAAAGCTCTCGCGGCCGGCGGTCCCATTCCATCCGGCCTCTCAGCCGAAGAAAAGAATGCATACGAGCAATTAGATTTTTTCTATAAAAAGGGGTTGGGCTATGCGAACGAGATGGGACTTCGACCGCAAACCTTGTATGGGATAGCGGATTCACCTGTCGGTCTGGCGGGCTGGATACTAGATCATGACGCACGCAGCTATGAACTGATCGTCCGCGTATTTGACGGCAAGAGCGAGGGTCTGACGCGAGAGGATATTGTCGAGAACATAACGCTTTACTGGCTGACTAATACTGCGGTCTCTTCATCTCGTCTTTACTGGGAAACCTTTCAGATTGCAAAGGGCGGCTTTTTCGATCCCCGAAACGTTACCATCCCGGTCGCGGTGAGCGTTTTTCCCGACGAGATCTATGCGGCTCCAAAGACCTGGGCAGAGCGAGCGTATCCGAAACTCATTCATTTCAATAAGCTCCCCAAAGGTGGGCACTTCGCGGCCTGGGAACAGCCGGAGCTGTTCACAACCGAGTTACGGACAGCTTTCAAGTCGTTGCGGTAGTTGAAAAATATCGCCTGTGGTTGTTGGCGGCTAACTCTTGGACCCGTCCGATCAAGGCACTTACTCGAATCGGTACTTAGGAGAATTGAAAAATGACGGCATATCTGATCAACCACCTGCGTCAGCCGGGTGTAGTTAATCCTGAAGTCCTGGACTATCTGGACGTAGTTCAGTCCACTTTGGATCCGTTTGGGGGAGCTTTCATCGGACAGGGAGGTGAAATGGAAGTACTCGAGGGTGCGTGGCCAGGTTCTGCAATACTACTTTCATTTCCCGATATGGACATGGCGCGCAGCTGGTACACGTCCCCTGCATATCAAAAGATCCTACACCTGCGAATCGATCACGTTGTTTCTGACGTGATCCTGCTCGATGGCGTATCTCCCGGTCATACGCCCGGTAAGTTTGCTCAGCAGATACGGAACATGCTTAAGCCAGGCAACATGACGAACTAGTCGAGGTGTCGCGATACCTCTTCAGCCTGGACGGTAGTTCAAAAGATCGATCGTCAGTTGGGTGGATGACGATCTCTCAAATGAGTGTCATCCGCCTCCTGATAGGAGAGAAATATTATGAAACAATCTATAAAAACGCTTGCCGCAATTGCGGTTTCCATCGTGCTCGCCTCCGGCATTTTCGCCCAGAGTACCGTCGTCGGCATCGACAACGAGCCCGCACCGAGGCTGATCGTGAAGCAGCCGCTTCCAGGACCGCTGGCTCGGAACGTCGTATTCATTCCGTACCAAGTTGAGAACTTACGCATCCTGCCTCTGGGTGGGGAGATCGCAGGTAAGGTGTCCCCGCGTGTCGGTCATCTTCATATCACGCTCGACGATCTTCCCTGGTTCTTTGCGGATTATGGTCAGAGCAGCACAATCATCCTCGGCGGCCTGCCGCGTGGCGAGCACAAAGTGCTGATAGAGGTTGTTGATCCGGAAGGAAACGTGTACACGGGGCAAACAATAACATTCAATTCACCTGGCAAGGCGGCTCGACCCTAAGCCATAAAATGGCGGATCGTGTTGAAAGAATTCACGGATAGGAGAAAAAACAATGAAATATTCAACGTCATTTCACAGCAGAATTCGAAATACCGCAATAGCAATCGTAATGTCCGCCCTCGGTTTTGGCTTGGCTGTTTCGAGCAACGCGCAGGGCTACAAATCAAAAGCTGACAAAAAGGAGACCACTATGACCCAAAGTAGTGCTGCACAACGAGGCGGCGAACAAGCCTTAAACAAGGAAGAAATAAGGCCGTTCCGTGCAAATGTTTCCGAAACTGACGTTGCCGATCTGCGAAGGCGGCTCGCAGCGACGCGTTGGCCGGATAAAGAAACTGTCGACGATCAATCACAGGGCGTCCAACTAGAAAAACTTCGAGCCCTCGTCCGATATTGGGGGACGGAATACAATTGGCGGAAGGCGGAGGCGAAGCTGAATGCTCTCCCCCAATTCGTGACAACAATCGACGGGGTCGACATCCATTTCATCCACGTCCGATCGAAACATACGAACGCGACGCCGCTGGTCGTCGCACACGGGTGGCCCGGATCGGTGTTCGAACAGATCAAACTCATCGGCCCGCTAACCGATCCGACTAAGTTCGGCGGGCGCTCCGATGAGGCTTTCGATGTGATTATACCGTCACTTCCGGGCTACGGTTTTTCGTCCAAACCGGCGGAGACCGGTTGGGGGCCGGAAAGGATCGGTCAGACGCTGGATGCGCTAATGACGCGTCTCGGTTACACGCGGTATGTTGCACAAGGTGGCGACTGGGGCTCGGCTATCGTGCAGGCGATGGGACGTCAGGCACCGAAAGGGTTGCTGGCGATCCATACCAGTCTTCCATCCACCGTTCCGAGCGACGTCGGCCCGGCGATCGCGAGTGGCGGCCCTCCACCCGCAGGGATGTCCGAAGAAGAGACCTCGGTTTTCGAAGCACTCAAAAAATTCGGCCGTGAGGGAACCTCGGCATACAACGTGATGATGACGGCGCGTCCACAAACCGTC